>NZ_JBFAPK010000055.1:0-47762 GCF_040676675.1 Micromonospora sp. NPDC049559
CAGCAACCAGAAGTGGACCGCCCCCGCACCCGGCGGCGGTGGCACTCCCCCGCCCGGTGGCGGACCGGCCGGCCGCGCCGCCGCGCCCTACCTCTACCAGTGGGGCAGCCCGCCGAGCGCGACCAGCATCATGTCCACCACCGGCATCCGCTGGTTCACCCTCGCCTTCATCCTCTCCAACGGCAGCTGCAACCCGGCCTGGGACGGCGCGCGGGCGCTGACCGGCGGCAGCGACCAGAGCCTGATCAACAGCATCCGCGGCGCCGGTGGCGACGTGATCGTCTCCTTCGGGGGGTGGTCCGGCAACAAGCTCGGCGAGTCCTGCACCAGCGCCAGCGCCCTCGCCGCCGCCTACCAGCGGGTGATCAGCGCGTACGGGCTGCGCGCGATCGACCTCGACATCGAGGCGACCGAGTACTCGAACACCACCGTGCAGCAGCGGATCGTCGACGCCCTGAAGATCGTCCGGGCCAACAACCCGGGCCTGGTCATCTACATCACCATCGGTACCGAGAAGACCGGCCCGGACCGTGGCCTGATCAACCGGGCCGCCGCGGGCGGGCTCGCCATCGACGGCTGGACCATCATGCCGTTCAACTTCGGCGGCGCCGGCCAGAACATGGGCAGCCTCACCCTGCAGGCCTCGGAGGGGCTCAAGTCGGCGCTGCGCAGCGCGTACGGCTACTCGGACGCGGACGCGTACCGCCGGATGGGCATCTCCTCGATGAACGGGATCACCGACAACTCCGAGACGGTGACCCAGGCCGACTTCAACACCATGCTCGGCTACGTGCAGCAGCACCAGCTCGCCCGCTTCACCTACTGGGCGCTCAACCGCGACCGGCCCTGCGCCGGCGGCGGCGACGCCACCTCGTCCTGCAGCGGCATCAGCCAGCAGAACTGGGACTTCACCCGGATCATCGCCCAGTACCAGGGCGGCTGACCGGCACCACCACCAGCGATGCCCCCGCGCCGGACCCCCTCCGGCGCGGGGGCATCGTCGCGTCGCACCGCCCTCGCGCCCACCACACACCGACCGACGCCGACCGGCACCGGTCACCGGCCCGGCGCGGCCGGGCGGCGCGAAGGCCCTCCGTCACCTGGTGGTGTGGGCTCCCCCGTTGACGTGCAGCGTCTGTCCGGTGATGTGGCGCGCGCCTTCGGAGGCGAGGAAGTACGCGGTCTCGGCGACGTCGTCGGGGTGCCCGGCGCGCTTGTCGTGCGTCGCCTCGATCAGGGCGGCCCGCCGCTGCTCGCTCAGCTGCCCCCGGAAGAAGTCGGTCTCGGCGATGTAGCCGGGCGAGATCAGGTTCGCCGTCACGCCCCGGGGGCCCACCACCGAGGACAGCCCGGCGGTCCACGCGGCAACGGCGGCCTTCGCCGCCCCGTACGAGGTGGTGGCGTACTCGGCGCCGATGGAACCGACGTTGATGATCGAACCGCCGGGCCGCAGCCTGTCGAGCACCGCGGTCGTGGTGAGTACCGCGCTGAGCAGGTTCGCGTCCAGGTTGGCGCGCCACGCCGCGAGCACCTGCTCCAGGGGCGTGCCCGGCCGGCCGGGCGGGTCGAGGTCCGTGTTCCCACCGGCCATGTTCACCAACACGTCGAGGCCGGTGCCGAGTTCGTCGGCCATCCGCTCCACCTGACCCGGTTCGGTCGCGTCGCAGACGATCGGTCGGGCGTCGATCTCCGCCGCCGTGGCGGTGAGCCGGTCCGCGTTACGTCCGGTAATGATCACCGTATCGCCCGCGACCCGGAACCGCGCGGCCACCGCCCTGCCGATTCCGCTTCCGCCACCCGTGACGAGCACGATCCGATCCACAGCCGCTCCATTACTATGTTTAGCTCTAAACGAATTACGTTTAGAGCTAAACGTAGCGCGGAGGGTGCCTCATGTCCAACCACCTCGACCACGAGGCGTACCCGCTCGATCCGGCCTCGGCCTGGCCGGCGGCCGACATCGCCGCGTCCTGGCAGCGGGAACTGCCCGGCGTGCGTACCGAGTCGATCGAGATCGTCACGCCGATCTGGCGGATCGCGAAGCTGCTCGCGGACGATCGCCGCCGCACGCTGGCCGCGCTCGGGATCGATCCCTCCACGCTCGACCTGCTCAGCGTGCTACGCCGGTCCGGCCCGCCGTACGAGCTCAGCACCCGCGAGATCACCCGCAGGACGCTCGTCACGGCCGGCGCCATCTCGCAGCGCGTGGCCCGGGCCGAGCAGGCCGGCCTGGTCGAGCGATCCCCCTCGGCCGCGTCGCGACGGGCGGTCTCCGTCCGGCTGACGGAAGCCGGTCACACCCTGATCGAGAGGACCGTGCGCGAGCTGCTCGAACACGAGGCCGACCTGATCGCCGGGCTCACCGCGAGCGACCGGACCACGCTCAGGGACCTGCTCGCCAAGACCGAACAGCTCCTCAACGCGCCTCCACCCCCACCCACGACGCTGCCCTGACCGGCGGGGCCGGGCACGCGCGAACGCGACCCCGCCCACGACGCCGGCCCCGACCGGCGGGGCCGGCGTGCGCGAACGCCACCCCGGCCAGATGAATTGACTTTTTATATAGATTCTGGATATGTTCCCGGCCGTGGGACGAACGGCGGACGAGCACGGCCGGGAACTGGACGTCGACGAGCTGACGACGCTCATCGAGGACTTCAACTCCCTGTTCATCCGGCTCCCGACGGTGCGGCAGCTCAGCTTCAGCTCGCTGTCGGTGCTGCACACGCTCTCCCGCCGGGGGCCGATGCGGCTGACCGCGCTGACCGCGACGGAACAGCTCACGCAGCCGGCGATCACCAGCCTCGTGGCCCGGCTGGAGCGGGACGGCTTGATCGAGCGCCGGCCCGATCCCGCCGACGGCCGCGCCGTACTGGTGGCACCGACCTCGGCCGGGGCGGAGATCGTCCGGTCGCGGCACGCGAGCCGGGTGGCCGGGCTCGCGCGGCTCATCGCGGGTCTGGACGACGAGCAGCGCGACGCCGTCGCGCGCGCGATGCCCGCGCTGCGCCGCGTCATCGAGCTGGGCGCCGCCGGCCCGCCGAGCGCCGAGGCCGGCCGGCGGCCACCGGGCTGACCGCCCGCGTCGCGGGAGACCACCCGGCGAGGCCGCCGCGTGTCCGACCGATCATCCGAGACACCGAGGACCGACCATGGCAGACAGCTCCTTCCCCCCGCGGCCGACGCCGATCCACGTGCCCGACGCGGTGCTCGACGACCTGGCCACCCGGCTGCGGGCCACCCGCTGGCCCCGGGAGATCGGCAACGAGGACGGCTACTACGGCCTGCGTGGCCCGTACCTGCGGGAACTCGTGGCGTACTGGATCGACGGGTACGACTGGCGCGCCGCCGAGAAGGCGATCAACGCGTACGAGCACTACCGGGTCGACGTCGGCGGCGTACCGGTGCACTTCATGCGCCGGCCCGGGGTCGGCCCGAACCCCACCCCGCTGATCCTCTCCCACGGCTGGCCGTGGACGTTCTGGCACTGGGCCAAGGTGGTCGACCCGCTGGCCGATCCCGGCGCGTACGGCGCCGACCCGGCCGAGGCGTTCGACGTCATCGTGCCCTCCCTGCCCGGCTTCGGGTTCTCCACCCCGTTGACCGAGCACCCCGACATGAACTTCTGGAAGATCGCCGAGGTCTGGCACGAGCTGATGACCGGCGTCCTCGGCCACCGGCGGTACGCGGCGGCCGGCTGCGACGTCGGCGCGCTGGTCACCGGACAGCTGGGGCACAAGTACGCCGACGAACTGTACGGCATCCACATCGGCTCGGCGCAGAAGCTGACCATGTTCAACGGCGACCGGGGCTGGGACCTCTCGGGCGGCAATCCCATCCCCGACGACCTCCCGGCCGACCTCCGCGCGCGGCTCGTGGCGCTGGAGAAACGGTTCGCGGTGCACCTCGCCGCGCACGTGCTGGATCCGGCGACGCTCGGGTACGGGCTCACCGACTCGCCGGTCGGCATGCTCGCCTGGATACTGCAACGCTGGACCACCTGGTCGGACAGCCGCGGCGACATCGAGACCGTCTTCACCAAGGACGACCTGCTCACCCACGCCACCATCTACTGGGCGTGCGACGCCATCGGCTCCTCGATCCGCACCTACGCGAACAACAACCGCTACCCGTGGCGGCCGTCGCACGACCGGTGGCCCGTCGTCGAGGCGCCCACCGGCATCACCTTCGTGGGGCACGAGAACCCGCCCGGCGTCACCACCGCGGAGCAGCGGGTGCGGCACTTCCTCGACAGCGACCGCGCCGCCTGGTACCACCACGTCAACATCACCGCGTACGACCACGGCGGGCACTTCATCCCCTGGGAGATACCCGACGAGTGGGTGGACGACCTGCGCCGCACCTTCCGCGGCCGCCGGTGACCGGGGCCCGTCAACGGAGCGTGATCACGTTACCGGTGATCAGCCCGGCGGCGTCGGAGGCGAGGTAGGCGATCACCTCGGCGACCTGCTCGGGTGTGGCGACGTGGACGAGCTGGTCGCTGGCGGCGACGAACTCGCGGACCGAGTCGGTGACCCAGCCGGTGTCGGTGACGGGCGGGTGCACCACGTTGGCGGTGATCCCGAGCGGTGCCAGCTCCATCGCCGCCGACATCGTGTAGTTGACCTGGGCCGCCTTCGCGGCGCCGTACGAGACCTCCTCCGGAAAGCCCAGGTCACCGCCGGAGGTCAGGCCGACGATCCGGCCCCAGGTGGCGCCCCGCGCGGCGTGCCGCCGGGCCAGTTCGGCGATGAGCAGGGCCGGCGCCATCGCGTCGACGGCGAACTGCTGCCGCCAGGTGCCGGCCGCGACCGGTCGCAGCCGCCGTCCGTGCCGGTCCACCGCGTCGGGCTTGAAGGTGTCCTGCACCCAGCCGGTCGCGTTGTTGACCAGGATGTCGACCGGGCCCAGCTCCGCCTCGGCCGTGTCGAAGAGCCGCCCCGGCACCTCGGGGTCGCGCAGGTCGGCCTCGACGGCGACGGCCCGACCCCCGGCGCGGCGAATCCGCTCGACCACGCGCTCGGCGTGGCGGGCCCGGTTCGCCCGGTACGCCTCGGGCACGCCCGGGTCCGGCTCGTCCGCCTCCCGCCAGTACGCGCAGAGCACCGCGCGGCCCGCGGCGGCCAGCGCGACGGCGGTCGCGGCCCCGATGCCGTGGTTGGCGCCCGTCACGATGGCGACGTGCGCGGGCGCGGAGTCTGCTGGCATTCGTTCTCCCGGCGGGCGGCGGTGGTTCGGGGTGGCAGTCTCGCGCCCCCGGGCGCCGACCTCAAGCGAATTCCGGCCGGCGGCCCGGCTCTCACGCGGGGCCTCGTCTCCCGCCGACGGGCGTCGCCGCGTCGGCCCCGCGCCGGGGCGGCGGCCGGCGGACACCATGCCAGCTCGGCGGGCGGCGGGCACCATGCCGGGGCGGGCACGGTGCCGGATGTGACGTCCTGCCGGCGCAAACGGCCCGGATGGGCGAAACTACCGCTATGGCATCCTCCCGGCTCGACGGCGCGGTCGCCCTGGTCACCGGCGCGTCGTCCGGCATCGGCGCGGCCGCCGCGCGCCGACTGGCCGCCCTCGGGGCCCGGCTCTTCGTGGCCGGCCGCGACGCCGAGCGGCTCGGCGCCGTCGCCCGCGCCGTCAACGGAACCGCGCTGACCTGCGACCTGACCGAACCCGGGGCCGCCACCGAACTCGCGGCGCTGGTGCTGGAGACGGCCGGCCGGGTCGACGTACTGGTCAACAACGCCGGGCAGGGCTGGGCCGGGGCGCTGACGGCGATGGACGACGCCGACATCACCCGGCTGATCACCGTGAACCTGACCGCGCCGGTCTCGCTGACCCGGGCCGTGCTCCCCGGGATGCTGGCGCGCGGGCGCGGCCACCTCGGCTTCGTCGGCTCCATCGCGGGGCGGCTCGGGGTGCGGGAGGAGGCCGTCTACTCGGCCGCCAAGGCGGGGTTGACCGTCTTCGCCGACAGCCTGCGCCAGGAGACCGCCGGCACCGGGATAGTCGTCACCGAGCTGGTGCCGGCCGTGGTCGACACCGCCTTCTTCGCCACCCGGGGACGCCCGTACCAGCGCAGTTCGCCGCAGCCCGTACCGCCCGACCGGGCCGCCGACGCGCTGCTCGGTGCGATGCTGCGCGGCCGGCACGAGGCGTACCTGCCCAGATGGATGTACCTGCCGGTGGCGCTGCGGGCGACGCTGCCCCGGACCTACCGCCGGCTCGCCGCCCGGTTCGGCTGACCGGGCGCCACCAGCCGGACCGGGCGCGGCGACGCTGACGGGCGCGCGGCACGCCGGTCAGCCGGCGCGCAGCGCCCGCAGGGACTCGCGCAGCGAGGACATGGTCGCCAGCACGGCGGTCGGCTCGTACCCGCAGTGGGCCATGCAGTTGGCGCAGCGGTCGTCCCGCCCGCGCCCGTACGCGGACCAGTCGGTGGTCTCCACCAGCTCGCGGTACGTCTTGGCGTACCCGTCCCCGAGCAGGTAGCAGGGACGCTGCCAGCCGAAGAGCGAGTACGACGGGATCGCCCACGCGGTGCACGGGAAGTCGACCTTCCCCTCCAGGAAGTCCAGGAAGAGCGGCGAGTGGTTGAGCCGCCAGCGCCGGCGCCGCCCGTCGGCGAACGCCTTGCGGAACATCGCCCGGGTCTCCGTCACGCCCAGGAAGTGATCCTGGTCCGGCGCCTTGTCGTACGCGTACGCCGGCGAGAGCATCATCTGGTCCACGGCCAGCTCGTCGTTGAGGAAGTCGAGGACCTCGATCACCGTCTGCGGCGTGTCCGTGGAGAAGAACGTGGTGTTGCTGGTGACCCGGAAGCCGCGCCGCTTCGCCTCCCGTACGGCCGCCACCGCCTCGTCGAAGACGCCCTCCTTGCAGACCGAGGCGTCGTGGCGCTCCCGCAACCCGTCGATGTGCACGGCGAAGGAGAAGTACGGCGAGGGCCGGAACCTGTCCAGCTTCTTGGTCAGCAACGCGGCGTTGGTGCAGAGGAAGACGTACTTGCGGCGCCTGACCAACTCGGCGACGAGCGTGTCGATCTGCGGGTGCATCAGCGGCTCCCCGCCGGCGATGGAGACCATCGGCGCGCCGCACTCCTCTATCGCGGCGAGCGCCTGCTCCACCGGCATGCGCTGTTTCAGCACGTCGGCCGGGTGCTGGATCTTGCCGCAGCCGGCGCACTTCAGGTTGCAGGCGAAGAGCGGCTCCAGCTCCACGATGAGCGGGAAGTACCGCTTGCGGCGCAGCCGCTGGGTCACCAGGTAGCGTCCCATCCGCAGGCTCTGGCGCAGGGGCATGCCCATCAGCGCACCACCCCGTCTCGTCCGGCTTGTCCCGTCATCACGTACGGACCTCCTTCGGCAGGGTGAAGTGCACGTCCTCCGTGCTCGTGGTGTGTTCCCGTACCGTCCGGGCGCCGAGCCCGCGCAGCGCCTCGACCGCCCGCTCGACCAGCCACGGCGGCGCCGACGCGCCGGCGGTGACCCCCACCGTCCGGGCGCCGGCCAGCCAGCGCGGGTCGACCGCCTCCACGTCGTCCACCAGGTAGGCGGGCGTACCGTCGCGCTCGCTCACCTCCGCCAGCCGGCGGGAGTTCGAGGAGTTCGCGGAGCCGAGCACCAGCACCACGTCGGCCCGGGCGGCCACCTCGCGCAGCGCGACCTGCCGGTTGGTCGTGGCGTAGCAGATGTCGTCCGAGGACGGGCCGGTCAGCGCCGGGAAGCGACGCCGCAGCACGTCCAGCACCCCGGAGACCTCGTCCACCGCGAGGGTGGTCTGGACCAGGTACGACACCCGCTCCGGGTCGGCGACCTCGATCCGCTCGGCGTCCTGGGCGCTCTCCACCAGGGTGATCCGCCCGGGCGCCTCGCCGAGCGTCCCCTCGGTCTCCTCGTGCCCGGCGTGCCCGATCAGCAGTACCGTGTTGCCCCGCCCGACGAAGCGCCGCGCCTCGCTGTGCACCTTGGCCACCAGCGGGCAGGTCGCGTCGATCAGCGGCAGTCCCCGCCGCGCGGCCGTGTCCCGCACCGCGGGCGCCACGCCGTGCGCGGAGAAGACGGTCACCGCCCCGTCGGGGATCTCGTCCAGCTCGTCGACGAAGACCGCGCCCCGCCGCTGGAGGTCGGCGATGACGTGCACGTTGTGCACGATCTGCTTGCGGACGTACACCGGCGGGCCGTGCCGGTGCAGTGCCTGCTCGACCACGCCGATCGCGCGCTCCACCCCCGCGCAGAACGAGCGCGGCGCGGCCAGCAGCACCCCGCGTACGGTGGTCGCCGCGGCCCAGTCGACCAGCGCCGGACCGACCGACCTCAGGGTCCGCAGCGCGGTCGCCACCCGGGCCAGCGTGGCCGGACGGTAGAGCGGACCCGGCGGTACGTCGGCGACGGCCCGGACGCAGGCGACCGGGCGCCGCCCCGCACCGGCGAGCAGCGCGGCCGACTCGGTGTCCACGGCCAGCGCGCCGGTGGCGGCCAGCCGCTCCCGCTCCGCGCCGTCGACCAGCCGATCCGTGCTCACCACGGGTCCGAGGTGGACGGTGTGCCCGCGCCGGCGCAGCGCCGCGGCGAGCAGCGGCGCGCCCGGGCAGGGCAGCGACGCGGCGTCCGGTGCGTCGCGGCGGACCTCGGTGGCGACCACCACGTCCCCGGGCTGGAGCCGGTCGGTGAGCCCGCCCCCGATGCCGGCCACGGCCAGCGCGGCGGTGGCCCGGTACGCGGCGGCGGCCCGGCCGGCCCGCGACAGTCCCCGGCCGGTACGCCGCAGCGGCGCGCCCGGGGGCAGCCCCCGGCGCAGGGCCCGCGCCTCGGCCCGCATCGGCGCGAAGAGGACCCAGTCCCCGCTCAACTCGGCGCTCCCCCGCCGCCGGCCGGAGTCGTGCCCGCGCCGCCCGCCGGCTTCTTCCCCGCCCCCGGCTTGCCCGCGCCGGACGCCCGCGCGCCCGCGCCCGGCGACTTGGCTCCCCCGCCGCGCGGCGACTTCCGCCCGGCGCCGCCCGCCGGAGTCGCGGCCCGCGACCCGCCGCCCGGCGCCGCGTCCGCAATCCCGGACGGAGTCGCGGCCCGCGACCCGCCGCCCGGCACCGCGTCCGCAATCCCGGACGGAGTCGCGGCCCGCGACCCGCCGCTGGCCGCCGGATCGGACGGCGCCGTCGCTTCCCCACCGGCCGTCGCGGCAGCGGTCGGGGGCGGCTCGGCGATGGTGGTGGGCGGGGCCGGGTCGATGGTGGTGGTCGGCGTCGGCTCGACCCCCGGGAGGCCCGGTGCCGGTACCGCCTCGCCGGCGGGCAGCGCCTCGCTGGCCGGTGCCGTCGGGTGCCCGCCGCCGAGCAGCCGGCCGAGGGCGCTGACCGGGAAGACCAGCCGGTACAGGTGGTAGTTGATGTAGAAGTCGCCCGGGAACCCGGTGCCGGTGAAGTACGGCTCGTCCCAGCCGCCGTCCGGCCGCTGGCCGCGTACCAGCCACTCCAGGCCGCGCCGGGCCGCCACCGAGCTGCCGGCCCCGGCCGCGTGCAGCGCCAGCAGCGCCCACGCGGTCTGCGACGGCGTCGAGTGGCCCCGGCCGCGCCAGCTCGGGTCCCGGTACGAGCGCAGGTCCTCGCCCCAGCCACCGTCGGTGTTCTGCTGGCGCTCCAGCCACTCCACCGCCCGGATGACCGCCGGGTCGTCGGGGCGTACGCCCGCCGCCACCAGCGCCGGCAGCACCGCACCGGTGCCGTAGACGTGGTTGGCGCCCCACCGCCCGAACCAGGAGCCGTCCGGTTCCTGGGCCCGCAGCAGCCAGCCGAGCCCGCGCCGCACCACCGGCGCGTCGGCCCGGCCGAGCGCGCAGAGCGCCTCCACCACGTGCGCGGTGACGTCGGCGGTCGGCGGGTCGATCACCTCGCCGAAATCGCAGAACGGCAGGTCGCGGGTGACGGTCCGGGTGTTGTCGGCGTCGAACGCGCCCCATCCGCCGTCGCGCGACTGCATGCCGCGCAGCCAGGTGGCGCCCCGCTCCAGCGCGCCCCGGGTACGCCCGTCCCGGGCCGTGCGCAGCAGCGCCAGCAGCACCTCGGCGGTGTCGTCGGTGTCCGGGTAGCCGTCGTTGTCGAACTCGAACGCCCACCCGCCCGGCGACAGGGTCGGCCGGCGCACCGCCCAGTCCCCGGTCCGGGTGATCTCCTCGTCCAGCAGCCAGTCCCGGGCCCGCACCAGGGCCGGGTGTTCGGCCGGCAGGCCGGCGTCGGCCAGGGCGTTCACGGCCAGCGCGGTGTCCCAGACGGGCGACTGGCACGCCTCCAACCGGCGCACCTCGCCGCCCGGCGTCTGCTCCCGGATGGTGAACCGCTCCAACCCGGCCAGCCCGGTACGCAGCACCGGGTGGTCCAGCGGGTAACCGACCAGGTGCAGCGCCAGGATCGAGTAGACCCAGGGTGGCTGGATGCCGCCCCACGAGCCGTCCGCCTCCTGCCGGGCCACGATCCACTCGGCCGCGCGCCGCATCGCGTTGCGCCGCAGCGGGCCGATGGGACGGCGCTCGTAGCCGCGCAGCACCGCGTCGACCCGGTGCAGCCAGCCCGAGCGGCGGCGCAGCGACGGTGCCCGCTCCGGCAACCGGCCGGTACGCAGCTCGGAGAGGGTGAACCCGAGCGGCCGTACCGGGCGCAGCGACCGGACGATGGCCAGCGGCACGATGGTCTGCCGCGCCCAGCAGGCGAAGTCGTAGACGTTGAGGGGGCACCAGGCGGGCAGGAGCACCACCTCGGGCGGGATGGCCGGCAACCGCTGCCACGGCCACTCGCCGAACAGGGCCAGCCAGAGCCGGGTGAAGACCCGGGTGCGCTCGATGCCCCCGTTGGCCAGCACGAAGCGCCGCGCCCGGTGCATGTGCTCGGCCTCGGGCGGGTCGCCGGCCAGCCGCAGCGCCGCGTACGCCTCCACCGTGGTGGAGAGGTCGCCGGGTCCGTCGTAGAAGGTGGCCCAGCTGCCGTCGGCGCGCTGCTGCCCACGGATCCAACGGGCGGTGGGCACCGTCTCGGCGTCGGTGAGGATGCCGAGGAACCGGCGCATCAGCAGGTCCTCGGCCTCCATCGTCACGTTGGTCTCCAGCTCGCCCTGCCACCAGCCGGCCGGGTCCTGCCGGGCGAGCAGGTGGTCGCGGGCCCGCCGCAGGGCCGCGCGGGCCTGGTCGAGCAGTTCGTCGGACTCGTCCATCGGCTGGTCGGCGCCGAACGCGTGCCCGGCGCGGGAGAGCAGATCGGCCATCAGTGGTCCCTTCCCGTCATGAAGCGGGCGATCGCGACCAGTTCGCCGTGCACCTCGGCCAACCCGGTCGTACCGGCCGGTGCCAGCTCGGTCAGCCGGTCCAGCTCGGCCAGGGCCTCGGTGAGCAGCCGGTCCGCCTGCTTCTCCGTCCAGTCCCGGGCGCCGGTCTCCTCGATCAGCGCCGCGGCCAGGTTCAGCTCGGCCGCGCCGAGTTCACCGTCGCCGGCGTACAGCTCGGCGAGCTGTTCGCTGGCCGGTCCGCCGGCGGTGAGCGCCCGCACCACCGGCACCGACTTCTTGCGCGCCCGCAGGTCCGACAGGACCGGTTTTCCGGTCACGGCCGGCTCGCCCCAGATGCCGAGCAGGTCGTCGACGAGCTGGAAGGCCAGCCCGAGCCGCTCGCCGTACGCGGCCAGCCCGTCGACCAGCCCCGGGGGCGCGCCGCAGAGCACCGCGCCGAGCGTGGCCGAGCAGGAGAGCAGCGCGGCGGTCTTGTCCGCCGCCATCGCCAGGCACTCGTCGAGGGTCACCTCGGTACGGCTCTCGAAGGCGATGTCGGCGGCCTGCCCGGCGATGAGCCGACGGGTGGCCGCGTGCAGGTGCCGCAGGCCGCTGGCGCCGTCCAGCTCGGCGGCCTCGACCAGCACCTCGCCGGCGAGGCTGAGCAGGGCGTCCCCGGCGAGGATGGCCGGGCCGACCCCGAAGGCGGCCCAGGCGGTGGGCCGGTGCCGGCGCTCGGCGTCGCCGTCGATCACGTCGTCGTGCAGCAGGGAGAAGTTGTGCACCAGCTCCACGGCGGCGGCGCCCGGCAGCCCGGCCCGCACGGTGCTGCCGGCGGCCCGGGCGGAGAGCAGCACCAGCGCCGGGCGCAGCCCCTTACCGCCGCCGCGCGCGGTCGGGGTGCCGTCGGCGTCCCAATAGCCGAGCTGGTATCCGGCCGTCAGCCGGGTACGCTCGTCGACCCGGTCGAGGGCCGCGCGGATCTCGGCCCGGACGAGTTCGTCCACCTCGGTGAGGATGCTGGGCAGCGTCATGGTCATCTGGGCGCCTCCGTCGTACTCGATTTCGACCCGAGATGGGCGAGCACGACGTCGGCGGCCCCGTGACCGCTGCGCACCGCACCCTCCATCGTGTCCGGCCAGCCCGTGTCGGTCCACGCGCCGGCGAGTGCCAGCCCCGGTAGGCGGGTGCGCGGCGCCGGCCGCGCGGTCCGGGAGCCCGGCTGTTGCCGGAAGGTCGCGCGCGGCTCCCGGGTGACGAACACGTCGCGCACCCGCGCCCGCCGGGCCGGTGGGAACAGCTCCTCCAGCGCCGCCAGGTAGGTGCGGGCCAGGGCCGCACCGGGGGTACGCAGCACCGCCTCGGCCGCGGAGATCGACACGACCAGGTACTGTCCTCGCGCGCCGGGCGGGGTGCGGTCGAAGACCCACTGGACCGGGGTGTCCAGGCCGGCGGCGAACTCGAACCCGGTGACCCGGTGCTCGTACCGCACGTGCACGTTCACGATCGGCGCGGCGCCGAGCCGGGCCCAGGCGGCCCGCTCCGGCGCGGCCTCGGCCGGTACCAGCCGGGCGGCCTGCGGGTGCGGCACCGCGAGCACCACGGCGGCGGCGTCCAGTTCCGCGCCGTCGGAGCGGATCCGGAACCCGCCCCGCTCCCGGGTGATCTCCCTGACCCGGATGCCGGTACGGACCGTCGCGCCGCGCCGCAGCAGCAGCTCGCGGGCCGGCCCGCCGTGCAGCTCCGACAGGGGTACCGTCGGCCGGCCGATGTCGCCGGCGTCGGCCCGGTCGAACAGGCCGGTCTGGAAGACCCGGGCGGCCAGCGCCAGCGAGGCGTGCCGGGGCGGGGCGTTGAGCGCGGCCGTGCAGATCAGCTCCCAGAGCCGGCCGATCGTCCCGTCGTCCTGCCCGTGCGCGGCCAGCCAGGCGCCGAAGCTGATCCGGTCGGCCGCCGGGTCGTCGGCCCGTACGGCGCGCAGCGCGGCGGCGCCGCGGATCGCGGTCAGCCGCTGCCCGATCCGCAGCGGGCGGTACCCCATCAGGGCGGGCAGCAGGTGCGCCGGGGCCGGCAGGTGCCGGCTGCGGGCCAGCAGGTGCGGTGCCGCGCCGACCCGCAGGATCGGTACCGCGAACGCGTCCTGCACCGCCGCCCGGCCGGCGGTGCCGAGCCGCTCCAGCAGCCGGCGGTACTCGGAGTAGCAGCGGAGGAAGACGTGCTGTCCGGTGTCGACCGTGAGATCGTCGCGGCGGAACGAGTACGTCGCCCCGCCGAGCGCGGGCCGCGCCTCCAGCAGGGTCACCTCGTGGCCGGCGTCGAGCAGGCGTACCGCCGCGGCGATGCCGGCCAGCCCGCCGCCGACCACGCAAACCCGTCCGCCGGTCACGAGCCGCTCCGGGTCATCGCCCGCGCCGCCACGTACGCCTTCTCCCAGCCGCGCAGCGACACCCGGCGGCGGGTCACCGCGTCCGGGTCGGCGGTCATCCGGGCCAGCAGCCGATGGTAGATCCCGGCCATGGCCGCGACGCAGGCGGCGCTGCGCCGGTCCAGCAGCGGCAGCAGTTCGAGCCCGGTGTGGTAGTAGAGCTCGGCGCGCCGGGCCTGCCAGCGGACCAGCTCGGCCAGCCGCTCCGGCGCGTCGGCCAGGCCGCCGCGGGCCCCCGGCTCCAGCGTGCAGCCGAACCGGGTCAGGTCCTCCAGCGGCAGGTAGATCCGCCCGTTGCCGCGGTCCTCCACGATGTCGCGCAGGATGTTGGTCAGTTGCAGCGCGATGCCGAGCGTGTCGGCGAGTTCGTTGGCGTGCGAGCGGGGCGCGCCGGGGCGCAGCTCGAAGACGCCGAGGGAGAGCCGGCCGATGGAGCCGGCCACCTGCCGGCAGTAGCCGACCAGGTCGTCGAAGCGGTGGTACCGAGTGCCGCGCACGTCGGCGAGGCAGCCGTCGACCAGCTCGTCCAGCGCGGAGATCGGGATCGGCAGCCGGTTCGCCGCGTCGGCGAGCGCGATCAGCACCGGGTCGTCGCCGACGTCCGGCAGCCGGTGCAGAGCGGCCCGGATCTGGTCCAGCCGGGCCACCTTGGCGGCGACCGGCAGGTCACCGTCGCCGATGTCGTCGATGCGCCGGGCCACGGCGTACACGGCCGAGAGCGCGCCGCGCCGGTCCGGCCTGAGCAGCCGGATGCCGTACGAGAAGTTCCGGGCCTGGCTACGGGTGATCCGCTCGCACTCCCGGTAGGCCCGCTCCAGGCGCTCCGCGTCCGTCATCCGGCCCGCACCCACATCAGCTTGAGCCAGTGCCCGAGGACGTCCCGCCGGGCCGGTCGGGGCGCGCCCGGAAGCGGGTCGTAGCCGCTGCGGGCCAGGGCGGTGAGGGCGGCCCGGCCGCCGGCCACGTAGCCGGCGACGGCGACCCGGGCCCAGCCGCGCAGCTGGCCGACCAGCGGCGCGCCGGCGTCCAACGCCGCCGCCGCGCGTTCGGCCTGGACCCGGATCACCTCCCGCAGCGCGCCGCCGGCGCGCGGCGCGTCCAGGTCCCGCTCGGCCACGCCGTGCGCCGCCAACTCGTCGGCGGGCAGGTAGATCCGGCCGCGCCGGCGGTCCTCGGCGACGTCCTGGAGGTGCTCGACGATCTGCAGGGCGGTGCAGATCCGGTCGGAGAGCGCGACCCGCTCCGGCGAGTGCGCGCCGAAGACGTGCAGCACCAGTTCGCCGACCGGGTCGGCGGAGAGGTGGCAGTAGTCGACCAGCTCCCGGTGGTCGGCGTACCGGGACTTGACCTGGTCCCGCTCGTTGGCGGCGATCAGCCGCAGCAACGGGTCGGCCGGCAGCCGGCACGCGGCGACCGTGGGGGCCAACCGCACCAGCACCGGGTGCCGGGGCGGGCGCCCGTCGTAGAGGTCGCGCACCTCGCCGGCGAACCAGCGCAGGGTCGACAGCCGGTCGGCGGCGTCCGCGTCGGTCCCGCTCCCGTCGGCCACGGGTGCGCCGCCGGGCCCCGCCACGGCCGGCCCGCCGAGTCGGTCGCCGGGCCCGGCCACGGCCGGCTCGTCGCCGAGGTCGTCGACGTAGCGGGCGTACGTGTAGAGCGCGAGCAGGTGCCGGCGGGTCGTCGCCGGCAGGATGCGCACGGCGACGGGAAAGTTCTCACCGGCCAGCACGGCCTGCGGATCCCGCCGCTGCGCGGCGCGGTCCCGGGACGGTTGGCTGGCGGCGGCGTTAGTCAAGTCAAGCACATGCTGCCTCTCGCGAGAGGTCTGTTTTGGGCGTGACGAGCCATTCCGGCGCGTCAGTGGGAGTGGTCGCCTCACGCCGGTTGCGTATTCCGTTGCTTGCGCTAAGTAATCTTGGGCTGAGCGTACCCAACTTCCCGGTGTCAGACGGTCGGGTCCGCAAAATCCATCGGCGCGGCGTTCACGGTGGTTTGGACACCGAGTTCACGGCGCGGGCGCGACCCGGCGGCGGTCACTGTGACCGGGTGGTGCTCGCGAGCGCGAGTACGACGACCATGACCAGCGCGGAGACCACCTGGATGAGCAGCCGGGGCCCGTCCGTGGCGAGCTGTTCGTGGAACGCGGTCACCCCGATGACCACACTGGTCACCGGATCGACCAGCGCGATCGTGGTCAGCGGCGCGGCGATCGGCCCGCCCTGGTACGCGTTCTGGTTCAGGGTCAGCGCACCCGCGCCGACCACCAGCAGCGCGTACAGGTGCCAGTTGCCGAAGATCCCGCGCAGCCCCTCGCTGCTCAGCTCGGTGGTGACCACCTTGAGCAGGGCCGCCGCGACGGCGTACAGCAGCCCGGTGGCCAGTCCCAGCATGATCCCGCGCCGCGCGTCCTGGAGCCGCCACGCGGCGACCAGGCAGGCCGCGAAGACCAGCCCGACGCCGGCAGCGACGCCGAGCCAGGCCGAGGTCGAGGGGACCGCCACCCCGTGGCTGGGGCGCCCGGCGGTGAGGAACGCGGTCAGGCCGATCACGCCGATCGCGACCACGACGAGGTCCTTGCGGTGCGGGCGGCGCCGCTCCAGCGCCGCCTCCAGCGGGATCGCCATGAAGACGCCGCTGAGCAGCAGCGGCTCGACCAGGGCCAGCGCGCCGAAGCGCAGGGCGATGGCCTGCAGGACCGTACCGATGGCGTCCGGCACCCAGCCGAAGAGCCAGAGCGGCCGGCGCAGCAGCCGTACCAGCAGCCGGGGGTCGAGCGTACGGGTCGGCCGCTCCTGCTTGGCCGCGTGCTGCTCCATGGCGGAGCTGAGTGCGAAGAAGACCGCCGAACCGAGCCCCAGCAGGATCGCCACGACGGCCATGTTCAGCCCTGCCGCTCCGGTCGGTTGGCGGACCGGTGCACGCCGTCGACGCGGGGTTCGTCCAGGCTCGTCGCCGCGCCCACCCGGCGGAACAGCCGCCGCCTCGGCGGGCCGGTCGGAGCGGTGGCGGGCGGCTGCGCGGAGAACGGACCCGGCGGTGGCGCCGTGTGCGGCGGCGCCGGCTCGGGCCGGGCGCCTCCGCGCGGCGGCCGGGTGGTCGGGGCCGGGCGGACCCCCAGGATCACCTCGGCGATCATCTTGGCCGGGTCCAGCGCGAACAGGGCCAGCCCCGCCTCGCGCTGGCGCCGACCCGCCTCCCCCTGGGTCAGCTCCGTCAGCGCGGGCCCCAGGTCGGCGCGGCGGCGCACCCAGGTCACCATGCCGGCGCGGGCCATCGTCGCGGCGTTCGCCTTGCCGTGCCCCGGGATCGGCCGGTACGTGAGCACCGGCAGGCCGCAGGCCAGCGCCTCCAGCGCGGTGAGCCCGCCCGCGTTCTCCACCAGCACGTCGGCGGCGCGCAGCAGGTCGGGCATGTCGTCCACCCAGCCGAAGACGTGCCCGACCCGGGTCCGGCTGAGCCGCCGGTACAGGTCCTCGTTGCGACCGCAGACCACCACCGGTACGGCCGCGCCGCTGGCGGCGATCTCGGCGGCGGTCTTCGCCACCTCGCCGACGCCCCAGGAGCCGGCGACCAGCAGCGCCAGCCGCTCGCCCGCGGGCAGACCGAACCGTTCCCGGGCCCGGTGCCGGTCGCGCGCGTCGCCGGGTTCGAAGCCGGGCGAGACCATGCGTCCGCCGACGCGCACCTCCCCGGCGCCCAGCGCCCGCGCCTCGGCCCGGCTCGTCTCGTGCCCGGCGCAGTGCAGGTCGACGCCCGGAGAGATCCAGATCGGGTTCACCGCGAAGTCGGTCAGGTACGTGATCACCGGTACCGGCAGCTGCCCCTCCCGGCGCATCGGGCCGACGATCTGGCTGACCACCGGGTACGCGGAGACGACCGCGCGGGTGTCCGGCGGCAGCACCGCGAGCACGCGCGGCCAGACGGGGCGCAGCAGCGTACGGGTGATCGGCGCGGCCCGGCGGAACCGGCTGCCGATGGCGAAGAGCATGCCGTAGATCCACGGCACCCGGCTGAGCATCCCGTGGTAGGTGCCGCGCAGCAGGCGGCCGAGCCCCCACGGGAAGATGTCGGCCAGGTCCAGGCAGTCCGCCAGGAGACCGCGTTCGCGCAGCCGGCGGGCCAGTTCCCGGCTCGCGCCGTCGTGCCCGGCGCCCGCGCTGGCCGAGATGATCACCACCCGGGCCGTGCTCCGGCCGTTCCCGGCGTACCCCCCGGCCGCCCCGCCCCGGGTCGCCTCCGTGGGCGCGCCGCGCCGCCCGCGAATGATCTGCATCCGGCCGACTACCCGAACCGGATACGAAGATTCCTCCGAGTTCCCCGCTCCCGCCTCTTTCCGCCCCGACCGCCCCGACGGACCGGCATAAAATGGGATAGCTGCTCGGAGGTCCCATGAGGGTGCTGATCGTCACCGCCGGCTCGCGGGGCGACGTCACGCCGTACACCGGACTCGGGGTCCGCCTGCGCGCGGCCGGACACCGGGTCGCGGTCGCCGCGCAGCCCCCCTTCGCCGCCCTCGTCACCGGCTGCGGCCTGGAGTTCCGGCCGCTCCCCGGCGACCTGCACGCGCTGCAGACCTCCGCCGCCGGCCGCCGGCTGCACCGCTCCGGACCGAGCGCGCGCGGGGTGCTGGAGTTCCTGCGGCTCGGCGGCCGGTTCGTCCGGGGCCTCGGGGACGGCATCGTCGCCGCCACCGAGCGCGGCGCGGACCTCCTGCTGCTCTCCACGACCACCGCGGCGCTGGGGATCTCGGTGGCGGAGGGCTTCGGCATCCCGAGCATGGGCGTGTTCCTGCAACCGATCGAACCGACCCGGGCGTTCCCGCCGCTGCTGCTCGGGGCCCGCTCGCTCGGCGGCTGGGGGAACCTGGCCGCCGGGTCGCTCGGCCGGGCGGTGGGGCGCGGGATCTACGCGGGCGCCTCGCGGCGGCTGCGCGCCCGGTTGGACCTCGGTCCCACGCGACTCGCCGCCCTGGACCGCCGCTCGGCCGCCGCGCGCTGGCCGGTGCTGCACGGGTTCAGCCCCGCCGTGGTCCCCCGGCCGGTCGACTGGCGCCCCGATCTCGACGTGGTCGGGTACTGGTGGCCGGCGCGGCACCCGTGGTTCCCCCCGCCGGAACTGCTCGACTTCCTCGCCGCCGGGCCGCCGCCGGTCTACTTCGGCTTCGGCAGCATGGTCGGCGAGAGCGAGCGGCTGATCGGCCTCATCGGCCCCGTGCTGCGCCGGGCCGGGCTGCGCGGCGTGGTCCAGGCCGGCTCGGCCGGGCTGGACGCGATCCAGACCGTGGACGACGAGTTGATCACCATCGGGGACACGCCGCACGACTGGCTCTTTCCCCGGATGGCAGCGCTGGTGCACCACGCGGGCGGTGGCACCACCGCCGCGGGGCTGCGCGCCGGCGTGCCGGCGGTACCGGTGCCGATGCTGGGCGACCAGCCCTTCTGGGCCGCCCGGCTGCTCCTGCACGGGGTGGCGCCGGATCGCATTCCGCCCCGGGCGCTCGGCGTCGCGCGGCTCGCCGAGGCGCTGCGGGCGGCGGTGACCGAGCCCGGGTACGCCCACCGGGCGCGGACGCTGGCGCGACGGATGGCGGACGAGGACGGCGCCGGCGCGGTGCTCCGGGCGGTGGAGCGGCTGGCCGGGTAGCCGCGGTGCCCCGGGGCGGTGGAGCGCGACCGGCCGGGTAGCCGACGCCGCCGCCCGATGCCGCCGTCGCCCGGGACGCCGCCGTCACAGGGAATGCCGCCGTCACCCGGGCGGCGGGCGGGCCGGATCAGCCCGGCGTGGCCCACCGCCCGGGTGGCGTCGGTCCGCTCAGACGCCGCGGATCAGCCGGTCGGCGAGGCCGGGGTCGAAGGTGCCGGCCGGCGCGGTCGAGGTGCCGCAGGGCCCGTCGGAGTCGCCCGGGAACTTGATCCACAGCAGCAGCTCGGCGGCCCCGGTGCCGTACGCCGACGGCGTGCCGAGCTTGCGACCCCGCGGGTTGCAGAAGTCGTCGTTGACGCCGTCGTGGTTCTCGTCGAGGATCCCGTTGCCGTTGCGGCTCGTGTCGACCAGGAACTTCGCCTGGTAGCCGAGGGCCGACACGATCTGGCTGCCGTATGACTCGGACTGCGCGGTCGGGTAGAAGTTCGACACGTTCACCGCGAAGCCGCGCACGTCGCGCACCCCCGCGGTGAGCAGCCGCTGCGCCATGGTCGCGGCGGGGACCCAGGTCGCGTTGCCGGCGTCGAGGTAGGCCCACGCGTTGGGCGCCAGGTCGCGGAACTGCTGGGTGGCGTAGCCGAGCATCTCGTAGCGGGCCTGCTTGTCGCTGGCCTTGGGCATGCACACGTCGTCGATCTGGGCCACGGCGTCGGGTTCGATCACCACGATCGCCGGCCGGGAGCCGATCGCGACGGCGAACGCCGAGATCCAGGCCCGGTACGCCGTGGCGTCGCCCGCGCCGCCGCTGGAGGGGCCGCCGCAGTCGCGGCCCGGGATGTTGTACGCGACCAGGATCGGCGTCTTGCCGGCCGCCTGGGCCGCGCCGACGTACGACGAGACGGCCGCGCCGATGTTGGCGTTCCAGTTGCCGAACCACCTGGCCCCGGGCCGGTTGGCGATCTCGTTGCGGATCGACGGGACGCGGGAGTCGTTCGGGTTCTGCGCGATCCAGGTGAAGGCGTTGTTGTCCGGGTCGACGTAGAAGCCGGGCGGCGTGGGCGCCAGCGAGACGTTGTCCAGCCGGAACGTGTAGCCGGTCGCCCGCCCACCGAGCTGGAAGCCGACCTGTCCCAGCGTGGTGGTCAGCGACGAGGTGAACGGGAACGAGAAGTGCTGCGTGCTCGTGGTGAGCGCGATGGTCCTGTCCAGCGTCGCGGTGTACGGCGACTGTTCCAGCTGGACGGTGGCGCGTACCGACGCACTGGCCGAGGCCGAGGCGTCGAAGGAGAGCGTGTACGCCTGACCGGCGGTCAGGACGATGTCGTCCTGTCCGGTCGGCGCGTCCCAGGGGTTGGCGGTACCGCCGGCGACGGTCACCTCGAGGACGCCCGCGTTCACCCGCATCGTGGTGTTCGGGCCGTTCCACCAGGGCGCGGTGCCCGCGGCGAACGTGCCGTTGACCACGAGTTCGCCGGGCAGGGCCGCCGCGGCGGGGGTGGGGTGGAGACCGACCACCGTCCCGAGCAGGGCCGTCGAAGTCAGTGTGAGCAGTCCGACCAGTAAGCGACGCATCAGTCGCAGACCTCCCCGTGTATGTCCGTGCCGTCCGGGCTGGCCCACCCGGACGGCGCCGGCGGTCACCCGCCGCACCGCGCGGGCCGCGCGGTGTCCGGGCAACCTATCCGGTCCATCCAGGTTGGACAATGCCTCGACGGCGCGGCGCGGGTGGCGCGGAAGCACGGATCGGCCGGGCGGCACGGGAGCACGGACCGGCCGGGCGAGCAGGGATCTGACAGGCGGCGCGGATCGGCCGGGCGGCGTGGTGCCGGGAGCGGTGGCCCCCGGCACCAGCGCTCAGGCGGGCTGCTCCGGTTCGTAGCCGAGGTTCGGCCGGATCCAGCGCTCCACGTCGGCCACGGGCATGCCCTTGCGCTCGGCGTAGTCCGCGACCTGGTCCCGGTCCACCCGGCCGACGGCGAAGTAGCGCGAACCCGGGTGCGCGAAGATCAGCCCGCTGACGCTGGCCGCCGGGGTCATCGCGTACGACTCGGTCAGCGCCATGCCGAACTCGCCCGCGTCCAGCAGCGCGAAGAGCTTCTCCTTCTCGCTGTGGTCGGGGCTGGCCGGGTAGCCGAACGCCGGGCGGATGCCCCGGAACCGCTCGGCGTGCAGCTCCGCCAGGCTCGGCTGGGCGTCCGGCTCGAACCACTCCCGGCGCGCCCGGAGGTGGATGTACTCGGCGAACGCCTCGGCGAGCCGGTCGGCGAGCGCCTTCACCATGATCGCCCGGTAGTCGTCCTGCTCGGCCTCGTACCGGGCGGCCAGCTCGTCCGCGCCGTGGATCGAGACCGCGAAGGCGCCGAGGTGGTCGCCGGCCGGCGCCACGTAGTCGGCCAGGCAGCGGTTGGGCCGGCCGCCGTCCCACGCCGCCTGCTGCCGCAGCATCGGGAACCGGGGGCCGTCGGCCAGGACGATGTCGTCACCCTCGGCGTGCGCCGGCCAGAAGCCGTACGCGCCGCGCGCGGTGAGCAGCCCGCCGGCCACGATCTCGTCGAGCAGCGCGGTCGCGTCGTCGTACAGCTCCCGCGCCGCCGGCTGCTCCAGGATCGCCGGGAACTTGCCCCGCAGCTCCCAGGCGGTGAAGAAGAACTGCCAGTCGATCATTTCGCGGAGCGCCTCGAGCGTCGGCGCGACGACCCGGCGGCCGGTGAACGGCGGGGTCGGCAGGTCGTCGAAGGAGACCTGCTCCCGGTTCGCCCGCGCGGCGGCGAGCGACAACAGCGGCCGGCGCTCCTTGTCGGCGTGCTGCTCGCGCAGCCGCTCCTGCTCCTCGCGGTTGCGCTGGTCCAGCGTCTCGGACCGGACCGGGTCGAGCAGGTCGGAGACGACGCCGACCACGCGCGAGGCGTCGAGCACGTGCAGGGTCGGGCGCTCGTACGCCGGGGCGATCCGTACCGCCGTGTGCTGCTTGGAGGTGGTGGCCCCGCCGATCAGCAGCGGGATCTCCAGCCCGCGCCGCTGCATCTCCTGGGCCACGTTGACCATCTCGTCCAGGGACGGGGTGATCAGACCGGAGAGCCCGATCACGCTCGCCCCCTCGGCGACCGCGGTGTCCAGGATCTTCGCCGCCGGCACCATCACGCCCAGGTCGACGACCTCGTAATTGTTGCAGCCCAGCACCACGCCGACGATGTTCTTGCCGATGTCGTGCACGTCGCCCTTGACGGTGGCGAGCACGACCTTGCCCTGGGCGCGCCGGCCGTCGACCCGGCCCTCGCGCAGCGCCCGCTCCTTCTCGGCCTCCATGAACGGCTCCAGGTACGCGACCGAGCGCTTCATCGCCCGCGCGCTCTTGACCACCTGGGGCAGGAACATCTTCCCGGCGCCGAATAGGTCGCCGACGACCTTCATGCCGTCCATCAACGGCCCCTCGATCACGTCGAGCGGCCGGGCCGCCTGCTGGCGCGCCTCCTCGGTGTCCTCCTCGATGAAGTCGACGATGCCGTGCACCAGCGCGTACGCGAGCCGCTGGTCGACCGGCGCCTCGCGCCAGGAGAGGTCCCGCTCGCGTTGGGTGCCCTTGCCCTTGACGGTCTCGGCGAAGGTGACCAGCCGGTCGGTGGCGTCCGGCCGGCGGTTGAAGATCACGTCCTCGACCAGCTCCAGCAGGTCGGCCGGGATGTCCTGGTAGACCACGAGCTGGCCGGCGTTGACGATGCCCATGTCGAGCCCGGCGCGGATGGCGTGGAACAGGAACGCCGAGTGCATCGCCTCGCGGACCACGTCGTTGCCGCGGAAGGAGAAGGACAGGTTGGAGATGCCGCCGCTGGTGCGGGCCCCGGGGCAGCGTTCCTTGATCAGCGGCAGCGCGTCGATGAAGGCCTTCGCGTAGCCGTTGTGCTCCTCGATCCCGGTGGCGACCGCCAGGACGTTGGGGTCGAAGACGATGTCCTCGGGCGCGAAGCCGGCCCGCCGGGTGAGCAGGTCGTACGCGCGGGCGCAGATCTCGACCTTCCGCTCGACCGTGTCGGCCTGGCCGCGCTCGTCGAAGGCCATCACCACCACGCCGGCCCCGTAGTCGCGGATCCGGCGGGCCTGGTCGAGGAAGCTCTCCTCGCCCTCCTTGAGGCTGATCGAGTTGACCACGCCCTTGCCCTGCACGCACTTGAGCCCGGCCTCGAGCACGCTCCACCGGGAGCTGTCGATCATGATCGGGATCCGGGCCACCTCGGGCTCGGTGGCGATCAGGTTGAGGAAGGTGGTCATGGCGCGCTCGCCGTCGAGCAGGTCGGCGTCCATGTTCACGTCGAGCAGGTTCGCCCCGCCGCGTACCTGCTCCAGGGCCACGTCCACGGCGCCCTGGTAGTCGTTCGCCTCGATCAGGCGGCGGAACCGGGCCGAGCCGGTGACGTTGGTCCGCTCGCCGACCATCACGAAGCCGGTGTCGGGGCCGAACTCGAACGGTTCGAGCCCGCTGAACCGGGTCCGCGCCGGGCGCTCGGGCAGCTGCCGGGGGGCCAGGTCGGCCACGGCCGCCGCGATCCGCTCGATGTGCGCCGGGGTGGTACCGCAGCAGCCGCCGACCACGTTCACGTAGCCCGCCTCGGCGAAGCCGCGCAGCAGCTGGGACGTGTCGTGCGGCTGCTCGTCGTAGCCGCCGAACGCGTTCGGCAGGCCGGCGTTCGGGTGGCAGCTCACGTACGTGTCGGCGAGCCGGGACAGCTCCTCCACGTGCGGCCGGATCTCCTTGGCGCCGAGCGAGCAGTTCACCCCGACCACCAGCGGGCGGGCGTGCGCGACGGAGGTCCAGAACGCCTCGACGGTCTGCCCCGAGAGGGTACGGGCGCTGAGGTCGACGATGGTCACCGAGAGCCAGAGCGGCAGCTGCGGCGCGACCTCCATGGCCGCGGCGAGGGCGGCCTTCGCGTTGAGCGTGTCGAAGATGGTCTCGATGAGCAGCAGGTCGACGCCGCCCTCGGCGAGGGCCGCGATCTGCTCGGCGTACGCGGCGCGCACCGCGTCGAACTCCACGGCCCGGTACGCGGGGTCGTCGACGCGGGGCGAGAGCGAGAGCGTGACGTTGAGCGGCCCGACCGAGCCGGCGACCAGCCGGCCACCCGCCTCGTCGGCGGCCTGGCGGGCCAGGCGCGCGGCGGCCAGGTTCATCTCGCGCGCCACGTCCTGCAGGCCGTAGTCGGCCTGGGCGATGCTCGTCGCCGTGAAGGTGTTCGTCGTGGTGATGTCGGCGCCCGCGGCGAGGTACTGCCGGTGGATGTCGAGCACGACGTCGGGTCGGGTGAGGTTGAGCAGGTCGGGGTCGCCGGTGACGTCCCGCTCGTGGTCGCGGAAGCGCTCGCCGCGGTAGTCCTCCGGGGTGAGCCCGGCCTGCTGGAGCATCGTGCCCCAGGCTCCGTCGAGGACGAGGATCCGCTGATCCAACCGGTCCCTCAGGACCTGCACGTCTACCGCCACCGCACTCCTCCGTTACCACCTTGCCAAAAGAGCGCGATCCGGGTCCGCGGGCTCTTTAGGCGTTTTTTTCCTGGTCGCCAAGCTGCCGTCAAATCTCTCCAGGTATCGCTCAGGTTACCCCGTCCCCGGTCGAGGTCGGGTCGAGGTCCGCCCGGATGTCGCGGGCGTCCCGTCCGGCCCGCACCACCCCGGGACATCCCATCTTTAGCGGGTCAACGCCCGCTCACACCTCGATTGTTCCGGTCTAGCCAGACATCCCACGTGGGACGTATGGTCTCCACTCGACAAACTCTCCCGACGAAGGGCGCGACGAGATGCGAGTTCGTTCCCCCAGACCGGGTCCCACCCGGTGGTCTCGCGAAGTCAGCTTCCACCCCTGGCGGCGCCGGGCCGGCGCCGCCGTCGTACTGGCCGGCCTGCTGCTCGGCGCGGCGGCCGGCCCCGCCCAGGCCAGCCCGGATGCCGCGCCGGCGGCCGGCCCGACCACCGCGCCGGGCGCGGCCGAGCCGTTCATCGAGGACCAGGTGATCTACAAGCAGGGCGACTTCGGGTACGCCTGCTTCCGCATCCCCGCGGTGGTCCGGGCCACCAACGGCATGGTGCTGGCCTTCGCCGAGGGGCGGGTCAAGGACTGCGGCGACGACGAGGACATCGACCTCGTGCTGCGCCGCTCGACCGACGGCGGACACACCTGGGGTCCGCTCCAACTGGTCGACGAGGGCAACGGCGAGACCCACGGCAACCCGGTGCCCATCGTTGACGAGCGTACCGGGCGGATCGTGCTGGTCAGCACGCGCAACGGCCCCGCGCCCTGCCCCAACGGCTGCGACCGCGACCCGTGGGTGCAGGTCAGCGACGACGACGGCGCGACCTGGTCGGCGCCGCGCGAGCTGACCGAGGCGAAGCGGCCCGAGTGGAACTTCTGGTACGCCACCGGCCCGATGCACGGCATCCAGCTGCGGCGCGGCCCGCACGCCGGGCGGCTGGTCGTCGGCGCCAGCTTCGAGACCTGGGACCGGGTCGGACCGCACGTCTACGGCACCCACCTGCTCTACAGCGACGACAGCGGCGCGACCTGGCACATCGGCGCCGAGACCAGCCGGGACGACGGCACGGTGATCGCCCAGGAGGTGACGGTCGTCGAGCTGACCGACGGGCGCGTCTACGCGCTGGCCCGGGAGCGCGGCACCGACCCGGGCAGCCGGGCGTACGCGATCAGCAGCGACGGCGGCGAGACCTTCGACGCGCCGTTCGCCACCCTGCCGAAGCTGGAGCTGCCCGACGTGCAGGCCTCCCTGCTGCGCTTCGGCGCTCGGGACGCCGGTGACCGGCGCGACCGGATCCTGCTCTCCGCCCCGGCGCACCCCGTCGCGCGCGAGGCGATGGCCGTGCGCTCCTCCTTCGACGAGGCGCGCAGCTTCCAGGACTGGCGGCAGGGCAAGGTCTTCTGGTGGGGCCCGTCGGCCTACTCGGACCTGGTGCGGCTCGACGGCGACCAGGCCGCGCTGATGTACGAGGCCGGCGTCACCAGCCCGTACGAGAGCATCCGCTACGCCCGGTTCAACGAGGCGTACCTGTCCACCCCGAACGGCACCCCGCCGGGTGTCCCCGGCCCGCCCGCCCCCGGACCGACCACGCCCGACTCGGCGCACCACAACACCGCGTACGTGCGCGGCGACGCCCGGCTCACCACCGGCCGGTACGGGTCCGGGCTGGCGCTCGACGGGGTGGACGACCGGGTCGAGGTCCCCTTCGACCGCTCCATCGACCTCGGCGCGGACGACTTCACCCTGACCACCTGGATCCGGTACGCCGACACCGGCGGCTCGCACGCGATCGCCTGGATGTACCGGATGGGCTCCGGCACCACCCCGCAGGTCTGGCTGCGGGCCGAACCGGCCAACAAGCGCCTGATCGCGATGCTCAGCGTGGACCGGTTCAACGTCTCGGTCGCCTCGACCGCCGCCTACAACGACGACCGCTGGCACCACGTGGCGCTGCAACGCGCCGCCGGCCGGCTGCGGCTGCTGGTGGACGGGGTCGAGGTGGCCTCGGCGACGGCGCCGCCCGGCTCGGTGACCGCCGGCAAGGAGTTCGGGGTGGAGGGCATCCACCTCGGCGAGCGGCTGGACGCCACCCAGCGGTTCCACGGCGCCCTCGACGACGTGCGGGTCTACCGGCGGGCCCTGTCGGACGCCGAGCTGACCGCGGTGCGCGAGCACGACGCACCGGTACGCGACCGGCTCGGCCTGCGGCTGGAGTTCGAGACCGTACGGTGAGCCGGCGACCCGCCGCGGGTGTCACCACCCGCGGCGGGTCGACGCCCCTTCCCTGCTCGCCGCGCCCGCACCGTGACCGCCCGACGTCCTGGACGGCGCTCGGCTGAGCGGCCCGGACGCCGGGCCGGCGCGGGTTGGCAGGCCGGTCGCCTAGGTAGATCATGAAACAAAATCTGGACCGCCAGGCGGTGAAGGCCGTCCCGGCGAGGCACATGGGGAGGACCACATGCTGGTCGACTGGCCACTGGAGCGGCTTCGCGACTACCTGCCGGAACGGCAGGAGCCGGGCGACTTCGACGAGTTCTGGGCCGCCACGCTGCGCGAGTCCCGCGAGGCCGGCTGGGAGGCGCGCTTCGTGCCGTACGACGCCGCGCTGCGTACGGTCGAGGTCTACGACGTGACCTTCGCCGGCTACGCCGGCCAGCCGGTACGGGGCTGGTTCCTGCTGCCGGCGCAGGCCGAGGGCCCACTGCCCTGCGTGGTCGAGTACATCGGCTACGGCGGCGGGCGCGGCCTGCCGCACGAGTGGTTGCCGTTCAGCTCCGCCGGCTACGCCCACCTGGTGATGGACACCCGGGGCCAGGGCAGCAACGGCTCGCTCGTCGGCGACACCCCGGACCCGGACCCGGTCGGCGGCCCGCAGACCCCGGGCTTCATGACCCGGGGCATCGGCGACCCGCACCACTACTACTACCGGCGCGTCTTCACCGACGCGGTGCGCGCGGTCGACGCCGTCCGCGCGCACCCGCGGGTCGACCCGGAGCGGATCATCCTGACCGGGGGCAGCCAGGGCGGCGGGATCACGCTCGCCGCCGCCGGGCTGGTCGACGGGCTGGCCGCCGTCCTGCCGAACGTGCCGTTCCTCTGCCACTACCGGCGGGCCACCGAGATCACCGACGCGATGCCGTACGGCGAGCTGGTCTCGTACCTGAAGACGCACCGGTACGACGTCGACCGGGTCTTCGAGACGCTGAGCTACTTCGACGGGGTCAACTTCGCCACCCGGGCCACCGCGCCGACGCTCTTCTCGGTGGCGCTGATGGACGCCATCTGCCCGCCGTCGACCGTCTTCGCCGCCTACAACCACTACGCCGGTACGGAGAAGGAGATCACCGTCTGGCCGTACAACGGGCACGAGGGCGGTGCCGGCTTCCAGCGTACGGAGCAGCTGCACTACCTGCGCAAGCTGCTCGGCCCCGCCGCCTGACCCGCAGCCCCGCCCCCTCAGCGCGTCGATCTAGGGCAAATCGTCGTGATTAGAGATCCTCTAACGAGGATTTGCCCTAGATCGACGGCGCGGGGACGGGGGCGGGGACGGGAGTGGCCGGTCAGCGGAGGCCGGCCGCCTCCAGGTACTTGCCGACCCGGGCGATCTCGTCGTCGTCCAGCGGCACCTGGGGCACGGCCGTGGTCGGGTGCGCGATGACGCCCCGCAGGTAGAGCGCCGCCTTGAAGGCGCCGAGCGCGGAGGAGCTGATCCCCATCCGGGTACCGCCGACGGTGATCAGCTCGAAGAGCCGCAGCAGCCGCTCCTGCTCGGTACGGGCGCCGGCCCAGTCCCCCTGCGCCGCGAGGCGGTACAGCCGGCTGTAGCCGTGCGGATCGACGTTGCCCAGGCCCGGCACCACCCCGTCCGCGCCCATCCAGAGCGCCGAGTCGACGGTCAGCTCCGAGCCGGTGAGGACGCTGAACCCGCCGAGGTCGCTGCGCTCCCGCCGGCCCAGGATCACCCCGCGCAGGTTGCCCTCGTCGCCGCTGGAGTCCTTCAGCCCGGCGAGCACGCCGTCGGCGGCGAGCCCGAGCACCAGCTCCGCGCCGAGCTTGCTGTGCACCGAGACCGGCAGGTCGTAGGCGTACAGCGGCAGCCCGACGCCGGCCGCGACCGCCCGGAAGTGCCGGTCGATCTCGACCGGGTGGGTACGGGTGTAGAACGGCGCCGTGGCGACGATCGCGTCCGCGCCGGCCGCCGCGGCGACCCGGGCGTGGTCGAGCACCCGCAGCGTGGTCATGTCGATCGCGCCGGCCAGCACCGGCACCTGCCCGGCGACGTGTCCCACCACCGTCTCCAGCACGGCACGGCGGTGCCGGTCCGGCAGGTACGCCACCTCCGAGGTGGAGCCGAGGACGAACAGGGCGTCCACCCCGCCCTCGATCAGGTGGTCCACCAACCGGGCCAGCGACCCGGTGTCCACCTCGAAGTCGGGGGTCAGCGGGGTGCAGACCGGCGGGATGACGCCGGTCAGCCCGCGCGCCGCCGGCCGTGCGCCGGTCGGTGCGCTCCCCGCCGGCGCCACCGCGCCGGAGTTGTCGTTGCTGGTCATTCACGCTCCTGTGCTTGGCTGATCAGTTCGCGGTCGGTGGCCCCGTCCGCCACCGGGTGGTGGCAACGGAACAGATGGCCGTCGGACGCCTCGCCGCGCGCCGGCGGCAGCTGCGCGGCGCACACGTCGTCGGCCCGCCAGCAGCGGGTGCGGAAGGGGCAGCCGCTCGGCGGCCGGGTCGCGGACGGGACCGGGCCGACCAGCGGGATCGGCTCGATCGGCGAGAGCAGCCCGGGGGTGGCCGAGAAGAGGGCCCGGGTGTACGGGTGCCGCGCGCCGTACGGCACCGCCCGCGCCGGGGCCTGCTCGACGATCCGGCCCAGGTACATCGTGACCACCCGGTCGCTCATCCGACGTACGGTCTGGATGTCGTGCGAGACGAAGACCAGCGCCAGCCCCAGCTGTTCCTTGAGCTCCAACAGCAGGTTGAGCACCTGGGCGCGGACCGAGACGTCCAGCGCGCTGGTCGGCTCGTCGGCGATCAGCAGCTCCGGGCGCAGCGCGAGGGCCCGGGCGATGGCGACCCGCTGGCGCTGGCCGCCGGAGAGCTGCCCGGGTAGCAGGTCGGCGGCGCTGGCCGGCAGGCCGACCAGGGCGAGCAGCTCGCGTACCCGCTCGTCGCGCTCCCGGGCGGTGCCGCGCCGGTGCACGTCCAGCGGGTCGCGCAACACCCGCCGTACGGGCAGCCGGCGGTTGAGCGCGGTGGACGGGTCCTGGAAGACCATCCCGGTGTTCGAGCCGATCACGGTGCGGCGCTCGGCCTGGGACATGCGCCAGACGTCGCGACCGCGGAAGCTGACGGTACCGGCCGTGGGGCGCTGGAGCCCCACCATCACCCGGGCCAGGGTGGACTTGCCGCAGCCGGACTCGCCCACCACGCCGACCGTCTCGCCGGCCGCCACGACCAGGTCCGCGCCGGTGAGGGCGTGCACCCGGTCCCGGGTGAGGATCCCGCCGGAGCGGGCCTTGTGCACCACGTCCACGCCGGTGAGTTCCAGCAGGGTCTCCCCCGCCGTCCGCGCCATCATCGGGCCTCCGTCCCCCAGGGTCTCCCCCGCCGTCCGCGCCGTCATCGGGCCTCCGTCCCCGCGACCAGCGGCGTCGCGATGTCGATCGCCGGGTGGTGGCAGGCCACCCGGTGGCGGTCGTCGGCGCCGGCCAGCACCGGCGCCTCGGTACGGCAGACCCCGGTCGCCATCGGGCACCGGTCGGCGAAGCGGCAGCCGGCCGGGAAGTCCGCCGGGGAGGGCACCACGCCCCGGATCTGGGTGAGCCGTCGCGCCCCCGACTCCAGCGACAGCACCGAGCCCAGCAGGCCCCGGGCGTAGTGGTGCGCGGGGGCGCCGACCAGGGTGGCGGTGACGCCGGTCTCGACGATCTGCCCGCCGTACATCACCACCACCCGGTCGGTGACGTCGGAGACCAGCGCGAGGTCGTGCGAGACCAGGATCAGGGCGAAGCCCAGCTCGGCCCGCAGCCGCAGCAGCAGCTCGATCACCTGCGCCTGGACCGTCACGTCCAGCGCGGTGGTCGGCTCGTCCGCGATGATCAGGCGGGGGTTGCGGGAGAGCGCCATCGCGATCAGTACCCGCTGGCGCTGCCCGCCGGAGAGTTCGTGCGGGTACGCCGAGAGCGTGCGCGCCGGGTCGAGCCCGACCAGTTCCAGCAGTTCGGTGGCGCTGCGCCGGCCGCCGCGCCGGATGAGCTGCCTGAGCTGGGCGCGGATGGTCATCGCCGGGTTCAGCGAGGAGAGCGCGTCCTGGTAGATCATCGCCATGTCGTGGCCGAGCAGCCGGCGGCGGGCGGTTCGGGAGAGCTTCAGCAGGTCCCGCCCGGCGAAGTGGATCGCGCCGCCGATCCGGGCGCCGCGCGGTTGCAGCCCCATGACCGTCAGCGCGGTGAGGGACTTGCCGCAGCCGGACTCGCCGACGATCCCGAGCACCTCGCCCGGCCGGACGTCGAACGAGATCCCGTCCACGATGTCGACCCCGTCGTGCCGGCCCTCGAAGCCGATCCGCAGGTCGGTGACGCGCAGGATCGGCTCGCCGGTCGGCAGCGGCCGGGCCCGCTCGGCGAGCCGCCGGGCCGCCTCCGCCAGCCCCGGCAGCTCGGTGATCTCGCCCGAGCCGGGCGCCGCCTGCTCGAACGCGTCGGCCTCGGACCGGGGGGCGCCGGGCGCCGTTCCCGGGCGTCGGGCGGCGGTACGCGCCACCGGGGCCGCCCAGGCGTCGGAGATCCCCTCGGCGAGAATGTTCAGCGAGAGCACCGTGACCAGGATCAGCAGGCCCGGGAAGACGGTGGCCCACCAGCCGCCGAGCAGCACCATGTTCTTGCCGTCGGCGATGACGCTGCCCCAGGAGGGGTCGGGCGGCCGTACCCCGGCGCCGATGAAGGAGAGCGACGCCTCGAAGACGATCGCGTCGGCGACCATGACCGTGCAGAAGACCAGCACGGGCGCGGCGCAGTTGATGGCGACGTGCCGGAGCACGATGTACGCCGTCCGCGCACCGATGATCTTCTCGGCGGCGACGTAGTCCTCGCCGTACTGGGCCAGCACGTTCGCCCGTACCACCCGGGTCACCGAGGGCATGTAGAGGAAGCCGATCGCGACCACCAGTACGCCGATGCCGCCGCCGAAGACCGCGACCAGCACCGCCGCGAGCGCGATCCCCGGGAAGGCCATGATCACGTCGAGCGACCGCATGATGGTCTCGTCGATCCAGCGGCGCGAGGTGGCGGCCACCGCGCCGATCACCGCGCCGGCGACCAGGGCCAGCCCGGTCGCGCCGAGCCCGATCACCAGCGACCAGCGCGCGCCGTAGAGCAGCCGGCTGAAGATGTCCCGGTTGGCGCTGTCCAGCCCCATCCAGTGCGCGGCCGAGGGTCCCCCGCCCACGGCCGCCTGCTCCAGCGGCGAGTGCGGGGCCAGCACCGGCGCGAGGAGCGCGGCCAGGGCGATCAGTACGACGACGCCGAGCGCGAGCCACGACAGCGGGGAGAGGCGGTCGAACCGGATCCCGGGGCGGGCCAGGCGGGCGGCCAGTCCACGTCGCATCACGAGGCGCTCCTCAGTCTCGGGTTGACCAGCAGGTAGAGGACGTCGACGACGAGGTTGACCACGACGAAGCCGACCGCGATGGTCAGCACCACCCCCTGCACCACGGCGGGGTCGCCGTTCATCACGCCGTCGATCATCAGCTTGCCCATGCCGGGGAGCGAGAAGATCGTCTCGATCACCACGGCGCCGCCGAGCAGGTAGCCGACCCGCAGGCCGAGCACCGTCAACGGGTTGATCAGCGCGTTGCGCAGGACGTTGCGGCCGACCACCACGACCGGCGGCAGGCCGCTGCCGACGGCGGTACGGACGTAGTCCTTGTCCAGCTCCTCGACCATCGCGGTGCGCACGATCCGGGTGAGCTGCGCGGCGACCGGCAGGGAGAGCGACAGCGCCGGCAGGGTCATCGACTCCAGCCAGCCGGTGAACGAGTCGGCCGGGTTGATGTAGCCGCTGGTGGGGAAGATGCCCCGGTTCACCGCGAGCCACTGGATCATCAGCAGCGCGAGCCAGAACGAGGGGGCGGCCACCCCGGCGAGCGACACGACCCGGATCAGCTGGTCCGGCCAGCGGTCCCGGAAGATCGCGCCGGTGACCCCGAAGACGAGCGCCAGCACCACCGCGACCAGCAGGCCCAGGAAGGTCAGCTGGAGGGTCAGCGGCAGCGCCGTGAGCACCGAGTCCAGCACCGGCGCCTTGGTCAGCACGCTGGTACCGAGGTCGCCGTGCAGCAGGTCCCCGACGAAGCGCAGGTACCGCACCGGCAGCGGGTCCAGCAGGCCGTTCTCCAGCTGGAACTGGTGGATCTGCTCGGGCGTGGGGTTGGCGCCCTGGAAGTACGCGTACTCCGGCTTGTTGCTGGAGAAACGCATCACGATGAAGACGAACAGGATCACGCCCAGCAGGAGCGGGATCAGCAGCAGGATGCGGCGGAGCAGCATTCTGACGACGACTGCCACGGGTGCGACTCCTCGATGGACGGAAGTACCGGCCGCGCGGCCGGCTACGGCGGCGGCGCGGGTGCTCGGGCCGGTGCCGCCGGGACGGTCACCCGGGTCGTGGCGGAGGGGACCCGGGTGACCGTGCCGGCGGCACCGACGGCCGGTCAGGCCCGCCGGTCACGCGGGCGCGACCGGCGGGCGCCGCTCAGCCGCGCTTGGCCTGGAGCACGTTGATGCCCGGGTAGCCCTGGGCGCGTACGCCGGAGAGCTTCTTCGGGTCCCAGGCGGTCATCAGCTCGGTGTGCACCACCGGGTAGAGCACCGCCTGCTCGGCGACGAGGTCGAGGTACTGGTGCGTCAGCGCCAGCTTCCTGGCCTGGTCCGGCTCCCGGGTCGCCTGGTCCATCAGCTGGAAGAGCTGGTTGGCCTCGGCGCTGGCGTCCCACTTGGTGTACTTCATCCAGGTGCCACCGCGGGTGTAGTTGTAGCGCAGGATCAGGTCCGCGTCGATGCCGAACTGGTTGGGGTTCGACGCCGCCGCGACGACCTGGTAGTCCTGGGACTGGTCCATCTTGGTGAAGAGCGCGCTGGTGTCCTGCGGCTGGAGCGTGGTCTTCACGCCGATGGCGTTCCAGGAGTTGGCGATCGTCGGCAGGCAGTCGACGATCCAGCTGACGTTGACGGCCATCAGCGTGATGGAGAGGTTGCCGACGCCCGCGGCGGCGAGCAGCTGCTTCGCCTTCTCCGGGTCGTAGCCGTACACCGTCCTGGCCTTCGCGTACGACGGGTTCTGGTCGTTGAGGAAGCTGGTCGCCGGGGTGCCGTGCCCCTTGAGCGCGACGTCGACCATGGTCGGCGTGTCGATCGCGTAGAGCAGGGCCTGCCGGACCCGTACGTCGTCGAAGGGCTTGTTGGCGGTGTTGAACATCAGGAACATGTGGTTCATGCCCCGGGCGCCCTCGACCGTCAGCCCTGAGCCCTTGAGCTGCTCGATGTTGGCGTACGGGATGTTGTCGGCGATCTGCGCCTCGGCGTGCCCGCCGGAGATCTTCGCGACCCGGGCGGCGGCGTCCACGATCGAGAGCCAGTTCATCTTCTTCACCAGCGGCTTGCGCGGGCCGTTGTAGTCCGCGAACGCCTCGAAGGTGGTGTTCGACTTCGGGTTGTGCGCGGTCTGGCGGTACGGGCCGGAGCCGATCGCCTTGCCGCCCTTGGCCGCGTCCCAGCCGCCGGGCTGCCCGTAGACGTGCTTCGGCATGATCTTCGCGATCGTGAGCCGCCGCAGCGCGTCGGGGAAGGGGAAGTTGAAGACGAGTTCGACGTTGCTGTCGTCGACCTTGCGGACCTCCTTGAGCCAGGCCGCGAAGAACGAGTTGACCAGGGTCTTCCCCGGCTCCAGGATCCGCTCGAAGGTGAAGAGCACGTCGTCGACGGTCACCGGCTGGCCGTCGTGCCACTTCGCCCCGGGGCGCAGGCTGAACTTCCACGAGGTGGCGGCGGGGTCGGCCGGCAGCGCGGTGGCGAGCGCCGGGTACGGCTCCCGGGTGACCGGGTCGGTGTCCACCAGCCCTTCGTAGATGTGGTTGTTCGCCGCCATGGTGAAGGCGGAGGCGGTCTGGGTCGGGTCCCAGCTCTGGTCGTTGCCGTACCCGATCACCGCGGTGAGCAGGTCCTTGTCGCCGCCCGCCCCGACCGAGCTGGTCGAGGCCGGGCCGCTGCCACAGGCGGAGAGGGTGGACCCGATGGTGGCCGCCACGCCGACCAGGCCGCTGTACCGCAAGAAATCGCGGCGGCTGAGGGCGGGCCGAGATTCCGGGACGCTCACGGTGCCTCCTACAGGCGTGTCATCCGGCTACAGGCGTGTGTCATCCGGCAGGGAAAGAAAGATTTATCCAGCGGGACGTTGGACGTCCCACATCCCATGTCGCGCGTTAGACTGGAGGCTAGAGCCCGATCCGGGCTAGGTCAAGGGAGGATGACCGCGTGATGACGACAATGTTTCGTCCGTGGCCGCCCTCCCGGGGCGGGTCCGGCGGCCCCCGGCGCGGCGCGGCGCCGTAGGACGTCCGGCCACCACTCGAACCCATCCCGCCGGAGCCGCCGACCGCGGCGCGGCGTGACCCACCACGACCCCGAGGGACGAGCATGACAACAGCCCACCGCCGGGTACGCCAGCGACTCAGCCGCGCCCTGGAGGTGCAGGAGTCGGTGAAGAGCCTGATCCTCGACCGCGGCCTCGCGGCCGGCGACCCGCTGCCGACCGAGTCGGAGCTGATGACGGAGCTGGGAATCAGCCGCAACTCGGTCCGGGAGGCGCTGAAGGCGTTGCAGGCGGTCGGGATCGTGGACATCCGCCACGGTTTCGGGATGTTCGTCGGGCGGATGTCCTTCACGGGCCTCGTCGACGAGCTGGCCTTCCACAGCCGGATCACCCTCGCCGACCGGCCCAACCACCTCGGGCACCTGATGGAGGTGCGGGAGATCCTGGAGTCCGGGCTGGTGCAGCGCCTCATCGACCGGCACCACGAGGCCGACCTGGCGCAGGCCGCCGAGGTGATGGCCCGGATGGAGGCCGAGGCGGAGGTCGGCATCGTCTCGCCGGAGACCGACCGGCTCTTCCACGACGTGCTCTACCGCCCGCTGGACAACCCGCTGGTCGGCCAGCTGCTCGGCGCGTTCTGGGAGGTCTACCACCAGCTCCGCGACGAGCTGGGCGAGCCGGCCGAGCCGCCGGCCGACGTGGCCCGGCGACACCGGGACATCTACACCGCCGTCACCGAGGGGGACCGGGCCGCGGCCACCGCCGCGATGCATGCCCACTTCGCCGGCGTACGCGCGCGGCTGGCCCGCCTGACCAGCGGTACCGATGCGGCAGCCGGGTGAGAGACGCCCCCGTTTGCCGCCCCTCCCCCGGCGTACCGCCGCCGGTCCCGTTAACAGTCGTTTGCCATCCCGCCGGTGGAGCTAACGCCAGTTGATCAGTCCGACATGCGATCCTAGACTGACGCAACGCGCTCGCGTCAACCGAAGTTAATTGACTTTCCGGTTTTCGCTAAAGCTGGCTGTCGGAGAGCAGACGGAGGTGGGCATGACCGGCGACGGTCCCGGGGGGTCCACGTTGGCGGACAAGCTCAACCTGCTGTTCCAGACCGTGCACCCGGCGGAGCGGGAGCCGTACACCAACCGTGAGGTCTCCGACGCGATCCGCGACCAGGGGCGCTCGATCTCGGACGTCTACATCTGGCAACTGCGCACCGGACGGCGGACCAACCCCACGAAGGAGCACCTGGAGGCGCTCGCCGACTTCTTCGACGTCGACCCGGCGTACTTCTTCGACCGCCGGCGGGCCGAGGAGATCGAGCGGGACCTGCTGGCCCTGCACGCCATGCGCAACCTCAAGGTGCGGGCGGTGGCGACCCGGCTCAGCACCCTCCCGGAGGAGCAGCTGGACGCGGTCGGAGAGATCCTCGACCGGGTGGTACGGGCGTTGCAGATCCAACGCGGTGAGACCGGCGGCGAGCCGGGCGGACGTACGCAGTGGTGATCGTCGCGGAGTGGCGGCGGGCGGACCCAACGCGGGAGAGCGATGAGATGAACCCCTCCGAGCTGCGCCAGGCGTGCCTGGAGCGCCTGGACGAGCTGCGCGCGCGGGGGTGTGCGGTGCCTCAGCCGTTCGACGCGGCCCTGCTCTGCCAGCGGGTCGGCGACGCGCTGCGCCAACCGATCAACCTGGTGGCCGTACCGATGCCGACCGGCGCGCCGTTCGGGCTCACCTTCTTCACCGACGCCGGGCACATCATCGCGTACGAGGAGCGCACCAGCCGGGTGCACCAGGACCACATCATCGCCCACGAGCTGGGACACGTCCTGCTCGACCACCGCTCGTTCGCCATCGACGACGACGCGGCCAGCCAGCTGCTCCTGCCGAGCCTGCGCCCCACCCTCGTGCACCGGGTGCTCGGCCGCACGGGCGCGTACAGCCGCCGTGAGGAGCAGGAGGCGGAGATGATGGCGACCGTGCTGCTGGAGGAGGCGAGCCGCCCGGCCCCGGCCGCCCCCGCCGCCGACCTCTCCCCCACCGACGCGGCGCTCTACGCTCGGCTGCGACAGGGGTTGGAACATCCGCATCCCTGACGGGAGCGCCGGGCCGCGGTCGAGGTGAGCCGCCACGGGAGGGAGCGCCATGGAGACGGCGCTGTACGCGTTCTGTGCCGCCGCCGGCTGGGTCGCCTGCGGTTACAAGCTGCGCGACCTGCGGCGCGACCGGGGCAACCGGGTGCTGCGGGCGCTGGTCTACTCCTTCGGCTGGTTCGCCTTCGGGGTCACCTTCGCCGTACCGGCGGTCGGCGCCGGGGTGGACGACCTCACCGGCCTGCCGAACCTCGGCAAGGTGCTGGCGCACGCCGGGGTGATGGGGATCGCGGCGCAGGCCGAGGTGCTGCTCTTCTTCCTCGCGCTGGCGCCGGACCAGGCCGCACCCCGGGCGCGCCGGCGGGTCCTCGCCGCCTCGGTCGGGTTCGGCGTGCTGGTGGCGCTCTGGCTGAGCACCCTGCCGCTCGACCCGCCGGTCCGGCTCACCGTGGAGTACGCCCGGCACCCCGCGGTCGCCGCGTACCTCATCGTCTACTTGCTGATCTTCATCGGCTACACCGCCGACGTGGCCCGGCTCTGCTGGCGCTTCGCACGGGTCAGCCCCCGCCCGTGGCTGCGCCGCGGGCTGCGGGTCACCGCGCTCGGGGCCACCTTCGCGCTCTGCTACTGCGCCAGCAAGGCCGGCTACCTCGTGGCGTACCGGTTCGGTCACGCCCCGGGCGGCGAGGCACGGGTCGCCGCGGTGCTGGTCACCGTCGCCTCGCTGCTGATGATCGTGGGGTTGACGCTGCCGACCTGGGGGCCGGCGCTGGAGACCACGCTGACCTGGGTCGAGCGGCAGCGCGCCTGGTACCGGCTGCGACCGCTGTGGCGCGACGTCACGGCGGCCCAGCCGCACCTGGTCCTGGACGAGCAGGCGCACCGCCCGACCGTGGCGCTGCGGGACGTCGACTACGCGCTGCACCGGCGGATCACCGAGATCCGCGACGGCCGGCTGGCGCTGCGCCCGTACATCGACCGGCGGGTGAGCGCGGCGGCGACCGAGCTGGCCGCCGCCGGCGTACCGGACGGGCCGGCCCGCGCCGCCGTGGTCGAGGCCGCGATGCTCGCCGCCGGGATCCGGGGCGCCCGCGCCGGTACGACCGCCGAGGAGCCGGACTACCGCAACCCGTACGATCCGGACGGCGGTTACCGGGGCGAGATCGCGTGGCTGACCCGAGTGGCGACGGCCTACCGGCGGTCCCCGCTGGTGGTGCGCGCCCTCGACCGGGCCCGTGCCGGCGGACCGCCGCCGAACGAGCCCGCCGTCGAGACCGGAGGTCGGCAGTGAGCCCAGGTGGTCGCAGGCAGGAGACGAGCGCGCGGTACGCGAACCTGCGCCGGATCCGCTCCCTCGACCCGGAGCGGGACTACCTGGAGATCTACCAGATCATGCTGCGCCAGGAGTTCCCGTGGGACGCCAGGCTCGGCCTGAACCTGGCCTTCAACCGCGCCTTCTCGATCCCCGCCGTGGCCGCGCTGCTGGTCTCGACCGGCGAGCTGACCGGGCGCACCCGCAAGCGCATCGACGACACCGGCCTGCTGATGTACGAGATGGTGCTCAACGGCTTCGAGCACCCGCGCGGCCGCGCGGCGGTACGGCGGGTGAACCAGCTGCATCGGCCGTACGACATCCCCAACGACGAGTACCTCTACATCCTCGCCGCGCTGGTGGTCGTACCGCTCCGCTGGCTGGACCGGTACGCCTGGCGCCGCCCGAGCGAGCACGAGCGGCGCGCGGTCTGCCGCTACTACCGCGAACTGGGCGCCCGGATGGGTATCAGGGAGATTCCCGACTCCTATCCGGCCTTCGAGGCGTGGTTCGACGCATACGACGACGCACACCTGCGGTACAGCGACGAGGCGGCCGCGATCGAGCGGGGCAGCCGCTCGCTGATGCTCGGGCGCATCCCCCGCCCCCTCGCCCCGCTCGGTAACGCCCTGGTCAGCGCGATGTACGACGAGCGGCTGCGCCGCGCCACCGGGGTGGCCCGGCCACCGGCGGCGGTCCGCGCCGGGCTGCACCTGGGCCTGCGGGCCCGCGCCCTGCTGCTGCGCCGGTTCGGTCGGCCCCGCGCGGTGCCGCTCTTCGCCGACGGGGTCAGGACGCGGACCTACCCGGACGGTTACCACATCTCGCGGCTCGGCCCGGACGGGAACCCGTCCCCGACGGCGCCGGCGGAGGCCGACTCCCCGGCCTGACCGGGCCGGGTCCTGCCGATCGTCGCCGGCCTGCCCCGTCGTCGACGGGACGCGGCTTGGGCATTGATGTCGGTCGGCGGACCAGCACGAAAATATTTGCCCTCATCACTTCAAATTGCCGCAGCTTTCTGCCAGCCTGGCCTCACCCCGCGCTCGACCCCTCGCGCGCACCACCCCCGTGCCAGGAGGCCCTCATGTTGTTGCGCCGCCTCACCGTCCCCCTCGTGGCCGCCCTGGCGGCCGTGTTCCTGACCGCCGCCCCCGGTCACGCCGCCGCCGCCAGCTACACCGCGCTCGGCGACTCGTACTCCTCCGGTACCGGCACCCGCGAGTACGCGTACGACAGCAGCTCGTGCCAGCGCTCCAACTACGCCTATCCGGTGCTCGACGCGGCCCGGCTCGGCGCCACGCTCAGCTTCGCCGCCTGCTCCGGCGCCACCGTCTCGAACGTGCTGAGCGGCCAGCTCGGCAGCCTGAACGCCAACACCACCTACGTCACCGTCTCCGCCGGCGGCAACGACATCGGCTGGGCCTCGGTGATCACCCAGTGCGCCAAGCCCTGGCCGTACACCTGCTGGGCGGAGATCGACGCCGCCGAGAACAAGATCCGCAACACCCTGCCGGCCTCGCTGGACCAGCTCTACGCCCGGATCCGCAGCCTCGCGCCGAACGCCAAGGTCGTCGTGGTCGGGTACCCGCGGCTCTTCAACGGCGAGGAATGCAACATCATCGCCCGCATCTCCCCCGGTGAGCAGGCGGAACTCAACGCCGCGGCCGACCTGCTCGCCACCACCACCCAGGCGCGCGCCGCCGCGCACGGCTTCCGCTTCGTCGACGCCCGGGGACCGTTCACCGGGCACGCGGTCTGCGACGACGTCGAGTGGCTCAACGGCACGTCGAACCCGCTCAGCGAGTCGTACCACCCGAACCGGGCCGGTCACGTCGGCTACGCCAACCTGGTGGAGCCCGCGCTGCGGAGTTGATCGATGAACGGCCCCGGCGGAGGTCTCCGCCGGGGCCGGTACCAAAATGATCTTATGACACGTAAGCCCCCGGTCGCGGATCCGCTCGACACACACCTGCGGGTCGAACCGCCGACCGACCACGCCGCCGGCGTACCCGCGGTGCTCTCGTCGCTGCGCCACGGCGTGGACCAGATGGGGGTCAGGCGCACCGCGCTCACCCTGCTCCGCGTCAACCAGGCCAAGGGCTTCGACTGCCCGGGGTGCGCCTGGCCCGAGCCCGCGGCGCACCGGCACGTCGCGGAGTTCTGCGAGAACGGTGCCAAGGCGGTCGCCGAGGAGGCGACGGTGCGCCGGGTCACCCGCGAGTTCTTCGCCCGACACGCGGTCGACGACCTCGCCACCCGCAGCGACTACTGGCTCGGGCAGCAGGGCCGGCTCACCGAGCCGATGGTGAAGCGCCCCGGCCGCGACCACTACGAGCCGATCGGCTGGGAAGCCGCGTACGACCTGGTCGCCGGCGCGCTGAACGGACTCGACTCGCCCGACGAGGCCGTCTTCTACACCTCCGGGCGGACCAGCAACGAGGCCGCCTTCGTCTACCAGCTCCTGGTCCGGGCGCTGGGCACCAACAACCTGCCCGACTGCTCGAACATGTGCCACGAGTCCAGCGGCTCGGCCCTGCAGGAGACGATCGGGATCGGCAAGGGCAGCGTCTCCCTCGACGACCTGCACGCCGCCGACCTGATCCTGGTGGTCGGCCAGAACCCCGGCACCAACCACCCCCGCATGCTCTCGGCGCTGGAGGAGGCCAAGCGGCACGGCGCCCGGATCGTCGCGGTGAACCCGCTGCCCGAGGCGGGGCTGATCCGGTTCAAGAACCCGCAGCGCGCCAGCGGCCTGCTCGGTCGGGGCACCACCCTGGCCGACCTCTACTGCCAGATCCGCCTCGGCGGCGACCTGGCGTTCTTCCAGGCGCTCGGGCGGTTGCTGCTCGACGCCGAGGAGGCCGCCCCCGGTACGGTGCTCGACCACGACTTCATCGCCGCGCACTGCGCCGGCTTCGAGGAGTACGCCACGCACCTGGGCAAGCTGGACTGGGACGAGGTCACCGAGTCGACCGGACTGAGCCGGGAGCTGATCGAGCGGGTGCACGAGCTGGTGCTCGGCGCGAAGCGGATCGTGGTCTGCTGGGCGATGGGGCTGACGCAGCACCGCAACTCGGTACCGACGATCCGCGAGGTGGTGAACTTCCTGCTGCTGCGCGGCAACATCGGCCGCCCCGGCGCCGGCGTCTGCCCGGTGCGCGGGCACAGCAACGTGCAGGGCGACCGCACCATGGGCATCTTCGAGCGGCCCGCGCCCGCGTTCCTCGACGCGATCGAGCGCGAGTTCGGCTTCGCGCCGCCGCGCGCGCACGGCTACGACGTGGTCGAGTCGATCCGGGCCATGCGCGACGGGCGCGCCTCGGTCTTCTTCGCCGTCGGCGGCAACTTCGTCCGGGCCACCCCCGACTCGGCGGTCACCGAGGCGGCGCTGCGCCGGTGCGCGCTGACGGTACAGGTCTCCACCAAGCTGAACCGCTCGCACGCGGTGACCGGCGAGACCGCGCTGATCCTGCCGACGCTCGGCCGTACCGAGCGCGACGTGCGGGGCGGACGGGAACAGTTCGTCACGGTCGAGGACTCGATGAGCCGGGTGCACCCGTCCCGGGGACGGCTGGCGCCGGCGCACCCCGAACTCCGCTCCGAGGTCGAGATCCTCTGCGCCGTCGCCGAACGGCTGGCCGGCCCGGCCGCCGCCGCGGTCCCGTGGCGCGAGTTCGCCGGCGACTACGACCTGATCCGGGACCGGATCGCCCGGGTCGTGCCGGGCTTCGCGGACTTCAACGCCCGGATCCGGCGGGCCGACGGGTTCACGCTGCCACACGGGCCGCGGGACAGCCGCACCTTCCCGACCGCGACCGGCCGGGCGAACTTCACCGAGAACCGGCTGGAGGTGCTGCGGGTACCGCCGGGCCGGCTGCTGCTGCAGACGGTGCGCTCGCACGACCAGTACAACACCACCGTGTACGGGCTGGACGACCGCTACCGGGGCGTCACCGGCGGCCGGCGGGTGCTCTTCGTGCACCCCGACGACCTGGCCGAGCGCGGCCTGGCCGACGGCGAGCACGTCGACATCGTGAGCGAGTGGCCGACCGGCACCGGCGCCGTCGAGGAGCGGCGCGCGGAGCGGTTCCGGCTGGTCGCGTACCCGACCGCCCGGGGCTGCGTGGCGGCGTACTTCCCGGAGACCAACGTCCTGGTGCCGCTCGACTCGACCGCCGAGATCAGCAACACCCCCACCTCGAAGTCCGTGGTGGTACGCCTCGAACGGGCGTAGGTCGCCGCCCGGCCCGGCACGCCGGTCCCGCGGCCCCGGGCCGGGAGTCGCTGGTCACGCGGCCGGCGACCGGGAGGCGCCGGTCACGTGGCCGGCGACCGGGCCGTCCCGGAACCGGGTTCAGCTGTCGCCCCGGTGGACCGCGTCGAGGCGGGCCAGCTCCTCCGGGGAGAGCCGCAGCGCGCCGGCGGCGACGTTGTCGGTCTGGTGGTCGGGATCGCCGGTGCCGGGGATCACGAGCACGTGCGGTCCGCGCCGCAGGGTCCAGGCCAGGCGGACCTGGGCGGTCGTGACCTGGTGCGCCCGGGCGATGGCGGACACGTCGTCGTGTTCGCCCCCGCCGGCGCCCGCCTCGCGCCCGGCGCCGGCGAGGGCGAAGAACGGCACGAACGCGATGCCTCGTTCGCCGCAGGCGCGTACGAGGTCGTCCTGTTCGGGCCGGTAGCCCAGGCCGTACGGGTTCTGCACGCAGACCACCGGTGCGATGGCCAGGGCCTGGGCCAGGTGGTGCGGGCGTACGTTGGACAGGCCGAGGTGCCGGATCAGGCCGGCGTCGCGCAGCTCGGCCAGGGCGGCGAAGTGCTCCGCGACCGAGTCCTCCCCGCCGACCCGTAGGTTGACCAGGTCGAGGTGGTCCCGGCCGAGCTGTCGCAGGTTCTCCTCGACGTCGCCGCGCAGCTGGTCCGGGGTGGCCAGGGGCAGCCAGTCGCCGGAGGGAGCGCGGCGGGGTCCGACCTTGGTGGCGATGACCAGGTCGTCCGGGTACGGGGCCAGGGCCCTGTTGATCAGCTCGTTGGCGGATCGGAGCCGGGAAAAGTAGAAGGCGGCCGTGTCGATGTGGTTGACGCCGAGTTCGACCGCTCGGCGCAACACCGCGATGGCCTGGTCGCGGTCGCGTGGTGCGGCGTCGGGGGCGAACGCCTCACCGTACTGGGGCAGTCGCATCGCGCCGAACCCGATCCGGTTGACCGTCAGCTCACCGAGCTGCCAGGTACCGGCGGAGGCGGCGTCGATCATGCGTGAAGTCAATGGTCGGTCTCGTCTCGTTTCGGGGTGGGCGGACGGCTGCTCGCCGGTGTTTCCCGGCCCGGGTGGGCCCGTGCGGGCCCACCCGGGCGGTCGTGCCCACGGCAGCGGCGAGGCTCAGTGCGTGAAGAGCTTCGCGGCGGTGATGGCGGTCTGCACGACGCCGTAGCCGAGCAGCACCGCCACCAGCAGCCAGGAGATCCAGAGCCGGCCGGTCTGGCCGCGCGGGTGCTCGTCGGTCGGTTGCTCGGTCATCGGGTGCTCCCCTCGGTGCCGTCCGGAGCGCCGGACGCGGTGGTACCGGACGTGGCGGTGGCGGCGGTCGGCTGCGCCGGTACACCGTCGGTGGCGGCGACCGGCTGCACCGGTACACCGTCGGTGGCGGCGACCGGCTCGTGGTAGCGCTCCGGCACCGGGCGGATGAGCAGATTGGCCACGAACCCGACGGCGAGCACGCCGACCATGGTGAACAACGCCGGCCGGTACGCCGACGCGGTGAGCGTGCCGGGCTTGCCCTGCGCGTCGAGGAAGCCGTTGACGATCAGCGGACCCGCCACGCCGGCCGCGGACCAGGCGGTGAGCAGCCGGCCGTGGATCGCGCCGACCTGGTAGGTGCCGAACAGGTCCCGCAGGTACGCCGGCACGGTGGCGAACCCGCCACCGTAGAAGGAGAGGATCACGCAGGCGAGCAGCACGAAGAGCGCCGTCGCGGCGTGCCCGACCAGGGCCAGCAGCGCGTAGAGCACCATGCCGACGCCGAGGTAGACCATGTAGATCGGCTTGCGGCCGATGACGTCGGAGGTCGAGGACCAGACGAAACGGCCGGCCATGTTGAACAGCGACAGCAGGCCGACGAAGCCGCCCGCCGCGGCGACCCCCACGCCGGAGACGCCGTTGTCCCGGAAGAAGTCCTGGATCATCGGGCTGGCCTGTTCGAGGATGCCGATGCCGGCGGTGACGTTGCAGAACAGCACCGTCCAGAGCAGCCAGAACGACCGAGTGCGGATCGCGTTGGAGGCGGCCACGCTCGCCGTGGTGACCAGCGGCTTCGCCGCGACGGTGGCCGGGTCGAAGCCGGCCGGCCGCCAGCCGGGCGCCGGCACCCGGACGTTCGCGACGCCGAACATCATGACGACGAAGTAGCCGATGCCGAGGGTGACGAAGAGCCACACCAGCGCGCTGCCGGAGGCGACCGAGCTGGCGTCGGCCGAGTTGTAGTCGGGGTCGTAGAAGGAGAGCAGCTGCCGCGAGAGCGGGCTCGCGAGCATCGCGCCGCCGCCGAAACCCATGATGGCCAGGCCGGTGGCGAGACCCGGCCGGTCCGGGAACCACTTGATCAGGGTGGAGACCGGGGAGATGTAGCCGATGCCCAGGCCGATGCCGCCGAGGAAGCCGTAACCCAGGTAGACCAGCCAGAGCTGCTTGGTCGCGATGCCGAGCGCCCCGACCAGGAAGCCGGCGGCCCAGAAGACGGCCGAGACGAACATGGCCTTGCGCGGCCCGTTCTTCTCGACCCAGGTGCCGCCCACCGCGGCGGAGAGCCCCAGCATGACGATGGCGATGCTGAAGATGATGCCGATCGCGGTCTGGCTGGCGCCGAAGTGCGCGATCAGGGAGTTCTTGTAGACGCTCGTGGCGTACGCCTGTCCGATGCAGAGGTGCACCGAGAGGGCGGCCGGCGGGATCAGCCAACGGCTGTACCCCGGAGGAGCGACGGTGTGCTGGTGGTCCAGCGCTGACAGCAACGGCACGATGCGCCCTCCTTCTGGCTGGCCGGGGGTGGCCCCGTCGCGGCGAGCGGTTTGCCCGTCGTGACGGTTTTCCAGCGGAAGGGAACCTAGCGTGGCCGGAAGGGTTGATCCACTCTCGGGCGCTCGGCGGTCGATCGGCTGAGACGAGCGGCGCTCCCGCCGGGACCGGGTTCCACTGCCCGGATCCCGGCGGGACCGCCATCACCCTCGGTCGGTCACGGGTAGTTGGTCCAGGTGGCCACGTTGGTGGCGGAGTTGCTCGGCCCGCCGGTGTTGTTGATGATGTGGCTGATCGTCCCGGTGCCGCCGAGCGAGACCGTGGTGAGGCTGTGGAACCGGACGCCGGCGTTCGTCGGCGCCTCGAAGGAGTGCGCCAGCACCACGCTCGGGTTGGTGTTGAAGAAGCAGTAGCTGCCCAGGCCCCACGCCTCGTGGCTGGTGACCGAGTCGGCCACCTTGTACGCCGCGTACCCCTGGGTGCCGCCGTTCATCCAGGCGGCCTGGTTCGGCACGTCGTACGGGATCTCGTTCTGGTAGAAGTACGTCCGCCCGCCGTTGCCGTTCCAGATGGTCTGGTACTTCTGGTAGTGCTCCACGAAGAGGCCGTACATCGTCACGTTGTTGCCGTTGACGATCAGGCCCGTGTCGGCGGTGTTGACGGTCCAGCCGACCCCGTTGGTGTGGTCGCCGCGCCAGAGCCACATGTGGTCGCCGATCACGTTGTTGCTGTTGACCCGCAGGCTCACCGTGGCCCGGCCCACCGCGGCCCCGCCGATGCGGAAGAAGACGTCGTGCAGCGAGGTCGGGTTGGCCGCGTGGTTCGCGGAGGAGCCGGTCGGCCCGACCTCCATCAGCAGCGGCGAGTTGGTCGGGCCCGCGTCGATGAGCAGCCCGGCGACCTTCACGCCGTCGACGTCGGCGACCGTGATGGCGGCGTTGCCGTTGTCCGGCATCAGGGTGGCCAGGCCGAGGCCGAGCACCACGGTGTCGGGCCGGGTCACCCGGATCGCCTCGCCCAGGTGGTAGATGCCCGGGGTGAAGAGCAGGTTGAGGCCCTGGGCGAGCGCCGCGTTGATGGTGGCGGCCGAGACGCCCGGCTTGGCGATGTAGAACTGGCTCAGCGGCAGGGAGCTGCCGGCCGCCGCCCCGTTGGCCCAGGTGGTGCCGGTCGAGTTCGACCGCAGCGCCGGTACGAAGACCTGGTAACCGCCGGCCTGGTCGATGTAGAGGAACGGCTTCTCGCGTACCACCGGGGTCTGGTTGACCGTGGTGTAGGGCGGGTTCGGGAAGGTGTTCGCCGGGGCGTTGACGGTACCGACGAAGACCATGTTCCAGTTCGAGCCGGTCCAGCTGCCCCACTGGGCGTTGCGCGACAGCCACTGCTGCTGCGAGCCGGAGCGCACCTGGCCGTCGATCTTCGAGTCGGCGATGAACCCGCCGCTGGACCAGCCGCCGTCGTCCAGTTGCAGGTTGCCCCGTACGTGCATGCGGCGGTACGGCGCGGCCTGCGAGACCGCCCAGCGGTCGGTACCGGAGCTGGGGTTGACCGACATGTTCTCGGCGGCCCGCCAGAAGTTGTGGGTGGCGTTGTTCGGCGGGAACCAGTCGGCCTCGACGTGCACCGCGCCGTTGATGGTGACGTCGTCCGGCGACGCGCCGAGCCCGAGAACCTGGGTGTAGAACCCGACGTTGACGTCGGCGTTGTAGGTGCCCGGCTTGAACAGCAGCGCGTACCGGTTGTTGTTGAACTCGCCGCTCTCCTGGGTGGCGAAGACGCTGTTCAGGCGGCTCTGGATGGCCGAGGACGACATCGACGGGTCGAAGACGAAGACGTTCGGCCCGAGGTCCGGGGTGCCGGGCGGGTTGGTGGGCGGGGGCACGGTGGGCGGGGTCCCTCCTCCGGGCGCGGGGGCGGTCCACTTCTGGTTGCTC
>NZ_JBFAPK010000056.1:0-44080 GCF_040676675.1 Micromonospora sp. NPDC049559
CACCTCCACGCGCGCCCCCTCGCCCGCGTGCGGGCGGGGCCGCGCCCCGGCGCCCCCCCCCCCGGGCCGGGGGCCCCCCCGCCGCCGTGTCGGGAGGGCCGCGCCGCCGTGTCGGGAGGGCCGCGCCGTCGTGTCGGGAGGGGCGGTGCCGGACCGCCGGGCTCAGCCCAGCCGCCCGGTGACGGTCCCGAGCGCGAGTACGAGCATGAGCAGGCTGGAGACGAGCGCGGTGGCCAACTGTCCCCGGGGCCCGGCGAGCAGCCGCCCGACCAGCGAACCGCCGATGGCGATCAACAGTTGCCAGCTCGCCGAGGCGACGAACGCGCCCGCCGCGAAGAGCAGTTCGCCGGCGGGACCCAGCCCGTCCGCGGCCTGCCGGCCGAGCACCAGCGCGGCGAAGTACACCACCGTCATCGGGTTCAGCAGGGTCAGCGCCAGCAGCGCGCCGTACGCCCGGCCGGGCGTGGTGAGCCCGGACCCGGACCGGGCCTTGGCGTGGTGGTCGCGTACCGCTCGGACGGCCGCGCGCCCGGCCATCCAGACGAGTACGCCGGCCGCGAGCCACCGCAGCGGTCGCGCGACCGGCTCGATCAGCCCGGCCAGGACCGCCCCGCCCAGCACCGCGCTCGCCGCGTAGATCCCGTCAGCGGTCGCCACCCCCATCGCCGCGGCGGCGCCGACCCGCCAGCCCGCGCGGGCGGCCAGCCCCATCACCAGGATCGCGATCGCACCCACCGGGATCGCGACGCCGTAACCGGCGAGCATCCCGGCGAAGACGGCGCTCATCGCCGTCGGGCCGCCGCCGCTCCCCACCGGCGCGAACGCTGCTGTCGTCCGAGGGCCGCGGCCGTCGGGACAGTTCCAGCGCGAGGGTTCGACTCGATCACGCGCCCATCCTGGCCCGACCGCCGATCGGCCGCGACCCGTTTTCACCCGCTCCGGCCACGGTGGATGCGCCCGTACCGCCGGCCCGCGTCCGGGTCGTTCCCGTACGCCACGACCACTCGACGGAACGGCAACGGAACGGTTCTGCTCGATCGACGAAAACCCATTTTCCGGTGCGCGGCCCGCGCCCGGAATTCTCGCCGCTCTCCGACGAAGGAATCGTCGTGGACAGCCGGCGGAGAAGTCGTGATGAGCAGCCGACGGAGGAATCGTCATGAACAGCATCGTGAAACAGCGTGTCGTACCCCTTTTGCTGGCGTTGACGACCATCGGCGGCGGCGTCGCCGCCGTCACCGGTGTGAGCCAGGCGAAGGGCGCGGAGGGCCCGCGCACGCAGATTTCGTTCTGCGCCCAGAGCGGCGCCCTGCGGGGCGGTTACGCGATCGCCAAGGGCGGCCGGGACAAGAGCGGAAAGGCGGTCAAGGCCAGAAAGGTACGCCTGCGCAGCGGCGGACAGTGCGACAACCTGTCCGGCGTCTGGTTCCGGGACAGGACGAGCATCTCCTGGTACGCCCTGAGCGGGAAACGGTACCGCACGACCACCTGCGAACTGCTCTTCCCGAAGAACGGCGGGACCTGGCAGCGGTGCAACGAGACGCCCGTGCACGACCAACTCGTCGACTACATCCACCAGGAGATCGTCGGGAACCAGCACACCAGCGCGTTCCAGGAATTGCGCCGCCAGTGCGCGAAGGAGGGCGTCGCCCGGACCGGCTGCTATCTCGCGTTCACCTACCTGGTACGCCCCGGCGCCCGCTGGGACCACAAGGGTGAGATCGGGCAGAAGTGGGGCAAGGACGGCCTGCTCGACACCGGGGCGTACTGGTTCCCGGTGCCCGGGACGCGCTACCTGCTCTCGTACGAGGTCTGGTCCAACCTGCACTACGGCTACATCGGCCGGGCGGCCGGCCTGACCGAGCCCGAGCTGCGCCTCGGCCATCAGTTGCCCGGCACCGGGCGTACCGACGACGGCGACCGCGCGATGGTGGAGTTGGGGCTGCGGCTCTACCGCGCGCACCCCGTCACGGTCACCGAGGACGACATCCGCAGGGTGATCCTCGACGCGCTGCCCGAGCTGACGAAGAGGGGCAAGGCGCGGCACCTGGACAGCTGACCCCGCCACCGACGACGTGCCCGTCCGGCCCACGCCGGGCGGGCACGCGCCGTTCTCCACGGCTGGTGGGCGAGGGCGGAAGCCGGTCGGGACAGCGGTCGCGTCGAGCGCCGGGCCCCACCGGACCGGGACGGAACAGGCCGCCCGACCGGGACGGAACAGCCCGCCGGGCCGGGACACGAGCGGGAATTTCCCGTACGGACCGAAGCCTCGCGGGACACCTCGCCAACCGGTGCACTCGTTACGACACCCCGACAGTGATGGAGGTAGACCGATGAGGAAGCTGTTCAGCAAGGTACTGCGGGCGTACCGCCGACCGGCGGCGCACCGGTCGACCGCGTCGACGCGCAGCGAGCGAGCGCCCGGACCACGGCGCCCGCTCAGGCTCCTGGCGGCCCTGGCGTTCGTCGCCGCCGCCGTCGTCGGCGTCGGCGGTCTGGCCAGCGCCAAGTCGACCACCACCTGCTCGGGCGGCGTGGCCGAGAAGGCGCTCTGCATCGCCCGGAAGCAGAAGGGCGACCCGTACGTCTGGGGCGGCAAGGGAGCGGGCTCCTTCGACTGCTCCGGCCTCACCTACTACGCGTACCGCAAGGCCGGCCTCAACTGGAAATACCGGGTCGCCGACGACCAGTACCGCTACGGGGTGGACCACGGCCGGGCCGTCTCCACCAAGAATCTCGCGCCCGGCGACCTCATCTTCTTCAACTGGGACGGCGGCGAAATCGACCACGTCGGGATCTACGCCGGAAACAACCGGATGGTCCACGCGTCCAGCAGCCGGGGCAAGGTCGTCGAGACCACCCTCAACAGCTATTACCGCAGCCACATGCTCGGCAAGGGAGTACGCCTTTCCGCCTCCGCCCCGAAGCAGCCGAACGGCGGTACGTCGAAGCCCAAGACGACGGAGCCGAAGCCGAAGAAGACCACCAAACCGACGAAGAAACCGGACCCCGAACCGACCCTGGTCGAGATCTACTCCTACTCCCTCGCCTAGTTCTGAGGATTCCGACGATGATGACGAAGCGACTCTCCAAATTCCTCCCCCTCGCGTTCGCGACCGCGCTCATCGGCGGCGTTCTCGCCGTGGCCGGTGGATTCGCCAGCGCGGCTCCGAACTGCGACGGTACGGTCAACCAGAAGGCGCTCTGCCACGCCAGGGAGCAGGTCGGCAAGGACTGCGTCTGGACCGGAAAGAAGTCCGGCGACACGGACTGCGCCCGGTTCACCTACGACGCCTACCGCAAGGCCGGCCTCAAGGAGACCTACCGCGACCCGGCCGCCGAGTACCGCTACGGCGCGCAGCAGAAGTGGACGGTCCCCGCCAAGGAGCGCAAGCCCGGCGACCTGCTCTACTTCGATTCGCGCGGGGACGGGACCGACCGGGTCGGCCTCTACGCGGGCGACAACAAGATGGTCTTCGCCACCGGTGACTCGACCTCGAAGCGGACCGAGGGCATCAAGCTCGTCGAGATCACCGCGGCCCGGGCCAAGCAGTTGAAGCCCCTCGCCGTCCGCCCGGTCGTCAAGTCCGTGCGGGCCGAGCCGGACGCGGCTCCCGTCGCGGACGACGACTCCACCCCCGACGCCTGCGGCACGGACGACCAGAGCCCGACCGGCGACCAGGAGGAGACCACCTCGGACGACCCGACCGGCAACGACGACGGCACGAGCGGCGACGAGGAAACCACCGACGACCAGGACCCGACCGGGAAGGAGACGACCGACGGCCAGGACCCGACGGGCGACGAGTCCGGCGAGGACCAGGACGCGACCGGCGACGACGGGAACGGCACCGACCAGGAGACCACCGACGAGCAGGAGACGACCGACGACCGGTCGGGCGAGAGCGAGGACGCCACCGACAACGAGGAAACGACCGACGACGACTCCGGGGACGACCAGTCGACCAACGACGAGGACACCACCGACCCGGACGAGACGACCAACGACGAGGACGCCACCGACCAGGACGAGACGACGGACCAGGACGAGACGACCGACGACGAGGAGACGGTCGACGACCAGTCCGGCGACGACCAGGACGCGGAGGACAGCCAGGACGCGGACGGCGCCACCGACGACTGCCCGAGCGGCGACGACGCCGGAGACGAGAACGGAGACGACACCACCAGCGATGACACCGGCGACGAGACCACGGACGAGACCAGCGACGAGTCGACGGACGAGTGCCTGGACACCGAGGTCGTGAGCCCGCGGATCGTGGTGGTGAAGCCGACCGGCGTCAGCGACAAGCCCGGATTCGTCGAGCCCGGCGAGCCCCTCGCCGCCGGCGCCGCGAGCCCGGCCTGCGACCGCCCCTGACGGCCGTACCCCGGCACCGGGACGGGTCGGCCGCTCCCCCGACCCGTCCCGGCCGTCGCCGCGGACAGCCCTCGGGACAGCCCTCGGGACGGGCCGCGCGGACGGATGACTGCCCGGCGGAGTTCGGCAGCCCCGTACGGCGGCGAGTTAGATGGTGGTGCTGGCAATCTCCGAACGAGTGAGGAGCCGTCGATGAGAGCAGTCGTCTACACCCGTACCGGTGACGAATCGGTGCTGGAGGTGGTCGACCGGCCGATCCCCGAGCCGGGGCAGGGCGAGGTGCTGGTCCGGATGGCCGTCTCGGGGGTCAACCCGACCGACTGGAAGTCCCGCCAGGGCGACGGATCGGCTCCCGCCGGCGGTTGGCAGATCCCGAACCAGGACGGCGCGGGCGTGATCGAGGCGGTGGGGCGCGGCGTCGACTCGGGGCTGATCGGCGAACGGGTGTGGATCTGGGAGGCGGCCCGCAAGCGCCAGTGGGGCACGGCGGCGGAGTACACGCTCGTTCCCTCCCGGCAGGTCGTACCGCTCGGCGGGGCCTCGTTCGACGTCGGGGCGAGCCTGGGCATACCCTTCCTGACCGCGCACCGCTGCCTGACGGTCGGCGAGACCATGCCGGACCGACTCGACGAGGGCGCGCTCGCCGACCACGTGGTCCTGGTCCAGGGCGGCGCGGGCGCGGTCGGAAACGCCGCCATCCAACTGGCCAAGTGGGCGGACGCGACCGTGATCGCCACGGTCAGCAACCCCGAGAAGGCGCAGCTCGCCGCGGCCGCCGGGGCCGACCACGTGGTCAACTACCGGCAGCAGGACGTGGTGGCCGAGGTTCGCAAGATCGCGCCCGACGGGGTGCACACGATCGTCGAGGTCTCCGCCGCCCGGAACGCCGAGATCGACGTACGGGTGGTCGCCGACGCCGGGGCGGTGGCCGTGTACGCCGACGACGGCGCGCCCGTCCAGCTGCCCGTACGGCCGCTGATGATGCGCAACGCCCGCTGGCAGTTCGTCCTCGTCTACGACATGCCACAGGCCGCCAAGGCCCAGGCCGTCTTCGATGTCGCCGCGCTCGCCGGCGAGGGTGGCATCCGCGTCGGCGCGGACGCCGGCCTGCCGCTGCACTACTACCCGCTGGCCGACGCGGCCGACGCGCACCGGGCGGTGCGGGAGGGCGCGGTCGGCAAGGTGCTCATCCTGACCAGCGAGCCCCAGTGACGGAATCACCCGTGGTACGTGCCGTTCGCGGTTGACGTCACCGACCCGACCACTCGGCTACGTGCTTCCACGCGTCCGGCTCGACCGATCGGTGGAGCCGCTCCACCGGCTGGGCGAGCGACGATTCCACCGCCGGCCCCGGAGATCGGGCGATCCGCGCCGCGTGCCTCCGTTGCGATGCTGACTCCCGTTGGCGAACGAGGAGACGGAGGCAACCGACATGCGTAACGTGGTCTGGCTGGTAGGCGGGTACGCCGCGGTGAGTGCGCTGGCCCTGGGGGCCGTGGCCGTGTTCCGGCACGACCCGACGATGGTCACCGACGCGGTCTGGGTCCGCGCCACCATCGTCGCCGCGGGATCGCTGCTCACGCTGCTCTTCGCGGTGCGGGCGGCTCGTGGTGACCGGCGGATGCTGCGGCGGCTGCGGATCGTCACCGCCGCCATGCTGGTCGCGGTCGTGGTGATCATCGCGCTGCCCGGGAGTTTCCCGCACTGGTTCAAGCTTGAACAGGGCATCTGCGGCCTGCTCCTGCTCGCCGTGGTCGTACAGATCAACCGGCGACCGGCGGTCCGGTCCTGATCGCGAGCTAGCATCTCCGGGGATGCAGAGCGGACAGATGACCTGGCCGGCGGGCTGGGAACAACGGTCCCGGCCCATGGTCACCGTGGTCCCGTACGTGATGCTGGCCGTCCTGGCCGCCCTGACCGTCGCGTTCAAGCACGACCAGCCGGGCTCCCTCGCCATCGACCTGGCGCTCTGCGCGGCGGCTGCGGTGTGGGGCCTGGCGCTGTTCACGCTGCGCCCGGCGTGGCGCGACCGGGCCGGCGTGATGGGCGTCTTCCTGGCCGGCTTGATCCTGTTCGGGCTGGTCATGGCCCTACGCGACCCGTGGTTCGGCGTCTACGCCACGGTGCTCTACTTCTACGCGTTCCGGATCATCGGCTGGCCGCGCGAGCTGTACTTCATCGCCAGCGTCGCGGTGGTGGCCGGCACGGCGCAGGCGTCCGGCCTGGACCTCGACTCGTGGGCGGGCCGCTTCGAATTCCTGGGCGTGCTGGCGGTCAACATCGTGCCGATGTGCCTGCTGGCCTGGCTCGGCGAGATCATGATGCAGCACCACGCCGCCCGGGAGGCGGCGCTGAGCGAGGCCCGGGAGGCCAACGAGCGGCTCGAAGCGGCGCTCGCCGACAACGCGGCGTTACAGGAACGGCTGGTCGAGCAGGCCCGCACGGCCGGCGTCCTGGACGAGCGGGCCCGGATGGCCCGGGAGATCCACGACACCCTCGCCCAGGGGCTGACCGGCATCGTCACCCAGCTACACGCCGCCGAGCACGCGGCCGACGACCCGGCCGCGTGGCGCCGGCACCACGCGGCGGCGACCGCGCTGGCCCGGGAGAGCCTGACGGAGGCGCGGCGCTCGGTGAACGAGTTGCGTCCCGAGCCGCTGGAAACCGGCCGCCTGGCCGACGCCATCGCCGAGGTCGCGGCCGTGTGGTCGGCCCGCCACGGCGTTGCGGCGCAGGTCACCGTCACCGGCGTGGCCCGTACCATGCCCGTGGAGGCCGAGGTCGCCCTCCTTCGTACGGCCCAGGAAGCCCTCGCCAACGTCGCCAAGCACGCCGCCACCGCCAGCCGGGTCGGTCTGACCCTCTCGTACCTGGACCAGCAGGTGGCCCTCGACGTGCGCGACGACGGGCCCGGCTTCGACCCGAACACCCAGCACAGACGGGACGGAGGCTTCGGACTGGTGGCGATGCGGCAGCGGATCGAGGCGTTGTCGGGCACGCTGCAAGTCGAATCGGAGCCCGGGTGCGGTGCCGGGGTCTCGGCCTGCCTGCCCGCTTCGCCGTTGCCGGAGGTGCGCTCGTGAACGACTCGATCAAGCTGCTGGTCGTCGACGACCACCCAGTCGTACGCGACGGGCTGAGCAGCATGTTCGCCCGCGACCCCGAGTTCACCGTGGTCGGCGAAGCGGCGGACGGCGTCGAGGCCGTCCGGCTGGCCGAGGCGCTGCGGCCGGACGTGATCTTGATGGACCTGCGGATGGCCGGCATGGACGGCGTCACCGCGATCGGGGAGCTGACCAGGCGCGGCGTACCGGCCCGGGTGCTCGTGCTGACCACCTACGACACCGACAGTCACGTGCTGCCCGCGATCGAGGCCGGCGCCACCGGCTACCTGCTCAAGGACGCGCCCCGCGACGAGCTGCTGCGCGCCGTACGGGCGGCCGCCCGCGGCGAGGTCGCGCTCTCGCCCACAGTGGCCGCCCGTCTGATGAGCCGGGTGCGCACCCCGGCGCCGTCGACCGGCCCGCTGAGCCAGCGCGAGCTGGAGGTGCTGCGCCTGGTCGCGTCCGGGCACACCAACCGGGAGGCGGCGGCCCGGCTGTTCATCACCGAAGCGACGGTCAAGACCCACCTGCTCAACATCTACGCGAAGCTCGACGTCAACGACCGCGCCGCCGCGGTCGCGGAAGGCTACAACCGGGGTCTGCTCGGCGCTTCCGGGCAGCCGTAACCACCGGACGAGCGTCCGTGCTGCGGCATCGCGGCGGCCGGTCGACGGCACGAACTCGCAGACCTTGCGCCGAACGTGTGTTTCGGAGGACGGATCGCCCACGATGGGCGCCGGGCCTCGGCCGCCGCCGGTGGTCGACCCGCCCCCCATATCAGCGAACTCGGCGGGATCAGAGCACCGACAGGCTCACCCGACGCTTCTCGGCGTCGAACTCCTTGATCCGCACCGGCAGGCACGCGCCGACCTCGGCTGGCGCCGCGCCCGTCACCAGGCCGGGAATCCGGTCGGCGACCTCCACCAGGGCTCCGAAGGGTACGACCTTCGTGACCCGGCCGTCGACGACGTCGCCGACACCGTGGCGGGCGACGAACTCGTCCCAGGCGGGCTGGGAAACTCCCTGATCAAAGCGGGACATGCTTTCACCTCCCTCCGTCGCAGACTCCGCTTCGCGGGTAGCTCCGGTGGAGGGGCGGGCCACGTGCCCGCCGAGTGATCAAGCGATGGCCGGGTGCCGCTTCCACTCACGGCACATGGCCGACCCGGCAGTCATGCCTCGCAGGCTATCAGCGTCCGTTCCCGGGGTACAGGACATCGACGGCGCACGAGGAGGTGATCCAGCGTACGGCCGGATTTATTTGACGTATCAGCAGTTGATGACTAACTTCGTTGACGCCTCAAGAGATGCGTCTGCAACAAACAAGGAGAACGGCGTGACCAAGATCGCGATCATCCTCGGGAGCACCCGGCCGGGCCGCAACGGCGAGGCCGTCGCCCAGTGGGTGTACGACATCGCCAGCAAGCGCGGTGACGCGGAGTACGAGATCGTGGACCTGAAGGACTACGAGCTGCCCCACCTGGACGAGCCGATCCCGCCGTCGATGGGCCAGTACACCAAGGAGCACACCCTCGCCTGGTCGAAGAAGATCGCCTCCTTCGACGGGTACGTCTTCGTGACGCCGGAGTACAACCACTCCACCTCGGGCGTGCTGAAGAACGCGATCGACTACCTCTACGCCGAGTGGAACAACAAGGCCGCCGGCTTCGTCAGCTACGGCTCCGTCGGCGGTACCCGGGCCGTCGAGCACCTGCGGCTGGTCATGGGGGAGCTGCAGGTCGCCGACGTACGGGCGCAGGTCGCCTTCGGGCTCTACACCGACTTCGAGAACTACACGACGTTCAAGCCGGCCGCCGGGCACGAGGACGTCGCGAACACGATGCTCGACCAGCTGGTCGCCTGGAGCACGGCGCTCAAGACCGTCCGCGAGGCGAGCTGACCCCACCACCGCCCCGCGATCCAGGGCCGCCGCCCCGGCACGTGCTGCCGCCCGGGTCAGGGCAGCTCCATCAGCTCCGTACGCTGGATCTCGGTGAGCGCCACCTCCAGGTACCCACTCAGCGGGCGGCCGACGGCGGCGAGCAGGTCGGCCACGAGCAGCGGGGCGTGGCGGACCACCGCCGGCTCGGCCGGGCGCTCCGCCTCCTCGGCCGGCTCGTGCACACCGAGCGCGCCGGTCAGCAGCACCACCAGCACCGCCGGGTCCAGCCCGGGAAACCACGGCAGGGCCCCCCGCGCGCAGCGCTCCAGCACCGCCTGTACGTCCTCGCCGGCGAGCCCGTCGGGGTGCAGCTCCTCCAGCAGCATCCGGACCACCGCGCCGAGCACCAGCCCGACGTGCTCCGGGTTGAGTGCGACCAACCGCGTCACCGCCGCCTCGTACGGCTCCGGCTCGCGCGCCCGGGCCGCCGCGACCGCGTCCTCGGCGGCCTCGGCGAGGACCCGGACCGGTGCCGGCCAGCGCCGTCCCTGACCGTTCATGGCGCCCCTCCCCGCTCGGGCCGGCCCCGATGGCCCGCCCCGGACCGCATCCTGTCACGGACCGGACAGGTCGCTCAGCAGCCTGCCACCGGGCGGGACCAGCGGCTCGGCCTGCCACCGGGCCGGGGCGCGGCGGGGCGCGCTCACTCGGCCAGCCGCAGCACCTCGATGAGCCCGTCGGCGTAGTCGGCGCGTACCCGCTTCTTGTCGAACTTGCCGACGGACGTCTTCGGTACCGTCTCGACGAAGGCCCAGCGCTCGGGGAGCTGCCACCGCGCCACCCGGCCGTCGAGGAAGTCGCGGAGCTGCTCCGGGCCGGCCGCCGCCCCCTCCCGCAGCACCACGGTCGCGAGGGGCCGTTCGTCCCAGCGCTCGTCCGGCACGCCGACCACGCACGCCTCCAGCACCGCCGGGTGGGCCATCAGCGCGTTCTCCAGCTCCACCGAGGAGATCCACTCGCCGCCCGACTTGATCACGTCCTTGGCGCGGTCGGTCAGGGTCAGGTAGCCGTCCGAGGAGAGGGTGCCCACGTCGCCGGTGCGCAGCCAGCCGTCGCGGAACTTCTCCGGATCCGGCCCGTCCTCGCCGACGTACCGGGCGGTCACCCACGGCCCGCGGACCTCGATCTCGCCCACTGACGTGCCGTCCGCGGGCATCGGGTCGCCGGCCGGGCCGACGATCCGGGCCGCGACTCCCGCGGGCACCCGGCCCTGCGTGTACCGGTACCGCCAGAACCGCTCGCCCTCCGCCCCGGCCGGCGGTCGGGCCACCGACCCGAGCGGGGACATCTCGGTCATGCCCCAGGCGTGGATCAGCTCGATCCCGTGCCGGTCGGCGTACGCGTGCATCAGCGCCGGCGGGCAGGCCGAGCCGCCGATGACCACCTCGGTGAGCGATGAGGTGTCGACGTCGTGCGTGTCCAGGTGGTGCAGCAGGTCGTTCCAGATGGTCGGTACCGCCCCGGCCAGCGTGGGCCGCTCGGCGGCGATCATGGCGGCGATCGGTTCGGCCTGCAGGAAGCGGTCCGGCATGACCAGCGACGCACCGGAGAGGAAGGCCGCGTACGGGATGCCCCACGACATCGCGTGGAACATCGGCACGATGGTCAGCTCCCGTACGGCCGGCCCGAGACCGAAGCTCTCCGGCAGGCAGATCTGCATCGAGTGCAGCCAGATGGAGCGGTGCGAGTAGGCGACGCCCTTCGGGTTCCCGGTGGTGCCGGAGGTGTAGCAGAGCGCGGCGGCGTCCCGCTCGTCCAGCTCGGGCCAGTCGTACCGGTCCGACCGGCCGGCGAGCAGCTCCGCCCAGTGGTGTACGGCGATCCGCCGCCCGGTCGGCGCGACGGCCGCCAGCAGCGGCTCGGGGTCGCCGCCCCCGACCACCACCACGTGCTCGACGGTGGTCATCTCCGGCAGCGCCCGGGCCAGCAGCGGGATCAGCGTCGAGTCGACCAGCACCACCCGGTCGCCGGCGTGGTTGGCGATGTAGGCGACCTGGTCCGAGTGCAGCCGCAGGTTGAGGGTGTGCAGCACGGCGCCCATGCTCGGTACGGCGAAGTACGCGACCAGGTGCTCGTTGTTGTTCCACATGAACGTGGCGACCCGCTGGTCGCCGGTGACCCCGAGTTCGTCGCGCAGCGCGTGGGCGAGCCGGGCTGCGGCGGCCCCGACCTCGGCGTACGTCATCCGGCGAGAACCCGAGCCGGTCCAGGTCGCGACCTCGGCCGTCGCGTGCACGGTGCTGGCGTGCTCCAGGATGCGGGAAATCAACAGAGGGAAATCCATCATCGTGCTACGCATGGGTAACAAACTAGTGTCACAGATCACACGTTGGGAACCCCGTAGATTCAGCGCATGGCCAGCATCTCCTGGGCGGAGTCCTACGTCGGGCAGCTCCGCGCCCTCGCCGGTGACCGCGTCCTCATGTTCGTCGGCGCCCGCGCCGTGGTCCGCGACGAGGCCGGTCGCCTCCTGCTGATCGAGCGCTCGGACAACAGCTACTGGGCGCTGCCCGCCGGCGCGATGGAGCTGGGCGAGTCGATCGCCGACTGCGCGGTACGGGAGGTGTGGGAGGAGACCGGGCTCCGAGCCAAGGCCGTCACGCCGTTCGCCATGTACACCGGCCCGGACCGGACCATCACCAACATGTACGGCGACACGTACCAGCTCTTCGTCGTCGCGTTCCGGGTGGACGAGTGGGACGGCACGCTGCTGACCACCACGGACGAGACGACGAACGCCGGCTTCTACCCGGTCGGGGAGTTCCCCGCCCCGATGTCCGGGGCGGTCGAGGAGACCCTGGCCGACCTCGCCGCCTTCGAGGCCACCGGCCGGCTCGTCATGAAGTGAGGCTGGGTCTCCCGCCGCCTGAACAAGGGTCCCCCGCCGCCGACGAGGCGGGGGACCCCGGTCGACGCGCCTAGATCATCGTTTGGCTCTGCGCCTCCATCTCGGCCGCCGCCTGCTCGTTCGACTCCTTGTCCAGGGTCTTCCCGCCCGGCGCGGGGCCGGCCTTGTCGCCGGGCGCGCCCGCGGCGGCCGGGGCGGGGCCGCGCAGCTCCCGGTTTGGCATGGCGAGCGTGACCGCCACGGCCGCGATCGCGATCAGGCCGGCGACCAGGAAGACCACGTGCAGCGCGGTGACGAAGGACTCCTGGATGGCGAGCCGTACCGGGCCGGGCAGCGCGAGGATCCGCGACGGCTCATTGATCGAGATGTTTGGTCCGCCCCTGCCGACCTGCGCCTGTTGCGCGGGTGAGAGCTGGGCGAGCGCCCCGGGCAGCCGCTCGGCCATCGCACTGGCGAGCCGGGTGGAGAGGACCGTACCGAGGATCGCCACCCCGAACGAGCCGCCCAGCGAGCGGAAGAAGGTCGCGGCGGAGGTACCGGAGCCGAGGTCGCGCGGCTCCACGGCGTTCTGCACCGCGAGCACCAGCGACTGCATGCAGAGCCCGAGCCCGATACCGATCACCACCATGTAGAAGAAGGCGAGCACCAGCGAGGTGCGCACCTGCAACTGGGTGAAGAGCAGCATCCCGAGGACCAGCACGGCCGCGCCGGCGACCGGGAACCACTTGTACCGGCCGATCTGGCTGATCGCCCGACCGGTCAGCACCGAGGTCACGATGATCCCCGCCATCATCGGCAGCATCAGCAGACCGCTGTCGGTGGGCGACGCGCCCTTGACGATCTGCAGGTACAGCGGGATGAAGATGATCGACCCGAACATCACCAGGCCGAGCACGAAACCGGCCGTGTTGGCCAGCGCGAAGGTCGGCCGGCGGAAGAGCCGCAGCGGCAGGATCGGCTCGGAGACCCGGGCCTCGACCAGCAGGAACAGCAGGGCGAGCACGCCGCCGGCCACGAAGAGCCCGATGATCACGCCGGAGGACCAGGCGTACTGGGTGCCACCCCAGCTCAGCGCCAGCAGCAGCGCGCTCACCCCGGCGACCAGCAGCCCCGCGCCGAGCCAGTCGATGGCGTGCTGCCGGCGCTGGAACGGGATGAGCCGCATCACGTGGTAGCAGATCACGATGGCGAGCAACGCCAGCGGCACGTTGATGTAGAAGATCCAGCGCCAGTTGTGCTCGGCGAAGTACCCGCCGACGAGCGGCCCGGCGACCGAAGCGAGACCGAAGACGGCCCCGAAGAGTCCCTGGTAACGGCCACGTTCGCGGGGCGACACCACGTCCGAGATGATCGTGAACGCGAGCGTCATCAGACCGCCGGCGCCGAGGCCCTGCACACCCCGCGTGACGATCAGCTCGACCATGTTCTGGGACAGCCCGGCGAGCAGCGAGCCGAGCAGGAACGTCCCGATCGAGAAGAGAAAGACCGGACGCCGCCCGAGCAGGTCGGCCATCTTGCCGTAGAGCGGCGTCGAGGCCGTCGACGCGAGCAGGTACGCCGTAACCACCCAGGAGTAGTGGTTGATGCCGCCCAGTTCGCCGACGATGGTCGGCAACGCCGTACCGACGATCGTCTGGTCCAGCGCGGCGAGCAGCATGCCGGTCATCAGGCCGCTCATCAGCAGCAGGATCTGCCGGCGACCGAGCTGCGAACGGCCGGGTTCAGCGGTAGCGGTGGTCATTGTGCCTTCTCCCCCACTGGGCACAGAAAATGCCTGACCGAGCCCGATTTGGCGGCGGCCGGGCGCCGTAGGGCGACCGCTGGCCGGCGACGGGCCGGATGGCGGCCACTCCCCCACTCTGTCACCGGACCCGGCCCGGGGCAGCGGAAATACGCTGTGATAGCGATCATGGCCCCGGGCGGTCATCCGGTCGCGCCGATCATCCGGTCGCGCCGGCCGGACGTGGCTCGGTCAGGCGCGCGGCAGGCTCAGTGCCTGCCCTCGGCGAACTCCTCCACGATCTTCTTGCAGAAGGCCGGCAGGTCGTCGGGCTTGCGGCTGGTGACCAGGCCGTTGTCCACGTAACACTCCTCGTCGACCCAGGTCGCGCCGGCGTTCGCGAGGTCGGTACGGAGGCTGGGCCAGGAGGTCAACGTACGGCCGGCGACCACCCCGGCGTCGATCATCGTCCACGGTCCGTGGCAGATCGCGCCGACGGGCTTGCCGGCGTCGAAGAACGCCCGGACGAAACGCAGCGCGTCCGGGTCGGTACGCAGGAAGTCCGGGTTCGCCACCCCGCCCGGCAGCACCAGCCCGTCGTACCGGTCCGCCTGGGCGTCGGCGACGGTCACGTCGACGTCGTACGTCTTCGACTTGTCCAGGTGGTTGAAGGACTGGATCGACCCGGGCTTGATCGAGACGAGGTCGACCTCGGCGCCGGCGGACTCGACCGCCTCACGCGGCTGCGTGTACTCGACCTCCTCCACCCCGTCGGTGGCCAGGAACGCGATGCGCTTCCCCGATAGTGACGCCATTTCGGGCAACTCCTTTCCACAGGTCGGGTTTGTCGTTCCCCGTCAGATCTCCTGCCCGGGCGGGAAACCCCTAAAACACCCGCCGGCCGTGATTCCGGTCCGGCCGGGCGGCGCGGGCCACCGGCGACGGCGCCTGCGGCCGGGCCGCGCCGGGCGAAGGTTTGAGCCGGTCGGGGCCGGGGAGTCGGGCGGGTATGGCGACAGCAGCAGCGGAGACGCGACGGCTCGCGGAGGTCGTCGAGAGCTGGTTCGGCCGGGGCGTCCTGGTGGTGGGCGACGCGATGCTCGACGAGTGGCGGTTCGCCGAGTCGGACCGGCTCTGCCGGGAGGCGCCGGCACCGGTACTCACCCTGCGGCGGCGGCTGGTGGCGGCCGGCGGCGCCGCGAACACGGCCGTGAACCTGGCCGCCCTCGGCGGCCGTCCCGCCCTGGTCGCACCGGTCGGCGCGGACGCGCCCGGTGACGAACTGCACGACTGCCTGGACCGGGCCGGCGTCTGGGACCGGACCGTGTCGCATCCCGGCCGGCCCACGCCGGTCAAGCGACGGCTGCTCGCGGCCGACCAGATCCTGATCCGCGAGGACGAGGGCGAGGCCGACGAGGAGCTGCCCGACGAGGGAGTGCACCGACTGATCAGCGCGCTCTCCTGCGCCACCGAGGAAATGATCGTCTACGGGGACGGGCAGGCGCCGACCCTGGTGGTCTGCGACTACGGTCTCGGCGCGCTGCCGGATCCGGTCCGCGCCTGGCTGGTGGCGCACCGCGAACTCTTCGCCACGGTGGCGCTGGACGCGCACGACCTGGCCGGCTGGCGCGGGCTCGCCCCGACCGTGGTGACGCCGAGTTTCGCGGAGGCGACCCGGCTGCTCAACGCCACCGCGCCGGCCGTACCGCCCCCGCCCACCGGGCCGGCCGTACCGCCCCCGCCCGGCGCCGCCGGCACGGGTACCGGCGGGACCGGGCCGGAGTCCGGTGGCACCGGCCCGGGATCCGGCGGTACCGCGGCCGTCACGCCGGAGGGCGGCGCACCCGAGACCGAGGGGCTGACCCTGACCGGCGACGAGATCGCCGTGGTCGGCCACGAGATCGTGGTGGCCGGCGACGGCCTCACCATGGTCGGGGACGGGATCGACCGGGTCGGGCTGGCCGAGTCGCGCCTGCCGGAACTGCGCGAGCGGACCGGCGCGGACGTCGTGGCGGTCACCCTGGACACCGAGGGCGCGGTGGTCGGCGGGGCGGACGGAAGCACCCGCCGCAGCCATGCCACGCCGGTGCCGGCGAGCCACGCGGTCGGCGCCGGCGACGCGTACCTGGCCGCGATGACCCTGGCCCTGGCGGCCGACGCGCCGCTGCCGATCGCCGCCGCGCTGGCGCAGCTCGCCGCGACCAGCACGGTCTCGGGCACCGGTACGTGCGTCTGCCGCCGCGACGACCTGCTCGCCGCGCTCGGTACCGCCATCGAGGACGGCACGCCGGCCCTGCTCGGCCACGACCGGCTGGCCGCCGTGGTGGACCGGCACCGGCACGCCGGGCGACGCGTCGTCTTCACCAACGGCTGCTTCGACGTGCTGCACCGGGGCCACGTCCGCTATCTCGAACAGGCGCGCGAGCTGGGCGACCTGCTCATCGTCGCGGTCAACTCGGACGACAGCGTACGGCGGCTGAAGGGCCCGGACCGGCCGGTGAACCCGGTCGAGGACCGGGTGGCCGTGCTGGCGGCGCTCTCCTGCGTGGACTACGTGGTGGTCTTCGAGCAGGACTCGCCGAGCGAGCTGATCGAGTCGGTCCGGCCCGACGTGTACGTCAAGGGCGGCGACTACCCGCCCGAGCTGGTGCCGGAGGCACCCCTGGTACGCCGCCTCGGCGGCGAGGTGCGCACGCTCGGGTACGTGCCGGACCGTTCCACCTCGGCGATCCTGGCCCGGATCCGGTCGTACGCGGCCGACCGCGCCGCCGGACAGCCGGTCGGCACGACCGAGGCCGGCCAGTTGGCCAGCACGACCGAGGCCGGCCAGCGCGTCGACACCGCTCAGTTGGTGGACGAAGGTCAGTTGGTGGACGCCGGCCAGCCGGGGCAGACCGGACAGCCGGGGCACGCCGCCGCGCGGCGGGTCGACGGCGGTCGCCGGACGGACACGGGACACCTGCTGGAGACCGGCGAGCCCGCCGAGATCAGCGAGGCGGGCGGGTCGTCGTGACCCGACCGCTGGAGCCCAGCCTGCCGGACGAGTTCCCGGCCGACCGGGCGCTCGACGTGCTGATCCCGACCCGCAACCGCCCGACCGAGCTGGCGGTCACCCTCTCCGGGCTGGCCGCCCAGGCCAGCGCCGCCGGGTTCGGGGTGGTGGTCAGCGACCAGTCGGACGCCGCGCCGCCCTGGACCGACCCGTCGGTGGCCACCATGGTCCGGGTGCTGCGGCACGCCGGGCACCCGGTACGGCTCACCCGGCGGTTGCCCCGGCGCGGGCTGGCGGAGCACCGCGCGTACCTGCTCGACCAGTCGGCCGCCCGGTACGTGCTCTACCTAGACGACGACGTCTGGCTGGAGCCGGGAACGGTGGACCGCCTGCTCACCGCCATCACCGAACTGGGCTGCGGTTTCGTGGGCAACGCGGTGCACGGACTCTCCTATCTGGACGACGTCCGGCCGGAGACGCACGAGCACTACGAGGAGTGGTCCGGGCCGCCGGTGCCGGAGGAGGTACGCCCCGGCACGCCGGAGTGGAACCGGGCGCGGATCCACCCGGCGGCCAACCTGCTGCACGTCACCGCCGAGCGGCGGCTGCCGGACGGGCAGTGGCGGGCGTACAAGGTCTCCTGGATCGGCGGATGCGTCCTCTACGACCGGGCCCGGCTCCGCGCGGCCGGCGGCTTCGACTTCTGGCGCCGGCTCAGCCCCCGTCACCAGGGCGAGGACGTGGCCGCGCAGCTCGCCGTGATGCGCCGGTACGGCGGCGCCGGCATCCTGCCCAGCGGCGCGTACCACCTGGAGGCGCCCACGACGGTCACCGAACGGGACGTGGAGGCCTGGGAGGTCGTGCTCGCCGACGAGGCGGCCCGCGAGCCGGCGACCCCGTAGGCCGGGGCCGGCGCGGGCGTGCCGATCAGGGGATGCCGGTCAGCGGATGCTGCCCAGCACCGGGCGGCCGGGGCTGCCGGTCAGCGGGTGCCGCGCAGCAGCGGGCGGCCGAGGGCGCCCGCCATCGGCTCGGCGGCGGCCTGACCGGTCGGGCCGCCGCCGTCCAGCAGGTCGGCCGCCGCCTCCAGCACCTCGTCCACCGGTACGTCCGTGACGAAGGACTCCTGGTGGGCACAGTCGCCGCCCGGGCGGTACGGGTAGATGTCCCGGCTGCAGTCGACGCCGCAGATCGGGCAGTTGATGGTCCAGGAGGCGATCGGCCGGTGCCGGGCGCGCAGCGGCACCGCGCAGTTGATGATGTTGCCGACCCAGAAGATGCCGACGGTCGGGGTGTCCACCGCCGCCGCCACGTGCACCGGTCCGGTGTCGTTCGAGACGACCAGCCGACAACCCGCGTAGAGCCCGATCAGCCCGCCCAGCGACAGCTGGCCGGCGAGCGACCGTACGGGTCCGCGCGCCCGGTCGGCCACCCGCTCGGCCAGTTCCCGCTCCCCGGCGCTGCCGGTGACCACGACCTCGTACCCGGCGGTCGCCAGCTCTGCGGCGACCTCGGCGAAGCGCTCGGCCGGCCAGCGCCGGCGCGGGTCGCTGGCCCCGGGGTGCAGGGCGACGCGGGGGCGTACCGGCTCGCCGGCGACCGCCGCCGCCTCGTCCAGGTCCGCCCCGGTCACCGCGAGCCGGGGCGCGAGCCGCAGCGGCTGCGCCCCGACCAGGCCGACCGCCTCCAGGTAGCGGACGATCTCGGGCTGGTAGAAGACGTACCGCATCCAGCGGTCCAGCGGTGGTGCGTCCTCGGCGCGCAGGCCCGCGGTGACCCGGGCCCCGAGCGCCGCGACCAGGGGATTCGAGTTCGCGCCGCCGCCGTGCAGTTGCAGGGCCAGGTCGAAGCGCTCCCGCCGGGCGTCCGCCAGGAAGTCGACCATCGCCTCGGCCGGCTCGGGCGAATCGCCGGGCACCGGCGCCCGGATCCCCTCGACGGGCGGTACCACCAGCACCCGGTCGACCGGGCCGGGCCGGTTCCGCAGCAGGCTCTCGTGCCAGGGCGCGCCGAGCAACACCAGTTCGGCGTACGGGTAGCAGGCGCGCAGCGCCTCCAGCGCGGGCAGTACGAAGATGAAGTCACCCAGCGCGTTGGCCCGCAGGACCGCGATGCGCTCGACGTCGGGGACGATGTCCCGTACCCGCCCGATCACCCCACCTCCGGCTGGTGCATCTCCCGGTCGGCCGCCGGGTCCACCGGGTGCGGGCGGCCGGCACCGCCGCTGCCGCCGTCGTACGGGGGTCGGCCGACCGTGATGGTGCGCCGCTGGGCCTGCGCCGAGCGGGGAACGGTGACGGTCAGCAGCCCGTGGTCCATGACGGCGTCGATCTGCCCCGCGTCGGCCTGGGCGGGCAGGGTCACCCGGTACTCGAAGCCCCGCACCCGCGAGCCGGTGCCGGGCATGCCCTGGTCGGCGTTGACCTCCTCCTCGGAGCGGGCCCGGATGCAGAGTTCCCGGTCGTCGAGTTCGAGCGCCACCTCCTCGGGCGCCACCCCGGGCAGCCGGGCGATCACCGCCCACCCGTCGTCGATCTCGCGCAGCTCCACATCGGGGGTACCGCCGCCGGCTCCGACCAGCGCCGAGCCGACCAGCCGGCCCAGCTCCGCCCGGAGGGCGTGCAGCTCGCCCCGGGGATCCCAGCCGTGGTTCGACCATCGGGTCGGGTGTGTCATCCGCGTGCCTCCGCTCGGTTCGCGTCCGGGGCGCGGCGTCAGCCGGCGCTCTCGGGGTGCCGGAGCCGCTCCGGCGCCGACTGGGCCTGCGCGAGCAGCGAGTTGGAGGCGTTCAGATCGGCCTCCCGGTCCACCCCGACGCCGAGCCGGTCGACCAGTTCGCCGCCGAACCAGGCGCCCAGGCCGACGCCGATCATCGCCACCAGCTCGATGGCGATCAGCCCGCCCCCGGCGCCGCGCCGGTCGGCGGCGAAGCGCACCGCCCAGATCCCGGCGAAGAGCAGGATCACGCAGGTGTTGATGAGGGCGTGGGTGACGCCGATCCGTTTGGCCCGGGTACCGGCGGGGATGGCGAGCAGGTCGACCGCGCCGGCCGCCATCGCGAGTACGCCGACGACCACGCCGACCACGATGTTCCAGTACGCGACCTCACCGAGGAAGTCGGGCCCGCCGACCACGTCGACCACGTCGAAGATGACCGCGGTGACCAGGAGTGCGGCGGGGAACATCACCAGCATCGGGTGCACCGGGTGGCCCAGCGCCTTGAGTCGGCTCTCCACGGGACCATTCTGCCGACAAAACCCAAAGATGTCCGGGATCGACCCAATTTGCCGGCCGCGAATCTGGGCGCCGACGGACCAGCCGGCAACCTGCCGCCAGGGCGACTCCAACGGTCACGCCCCGAGCGGGCGGTGCGCATCGGCGGCCGGAAACGCCGGAACTCGACCGCCGGGCAGGTCGGAACCTCGAAGTGCCGCCGAGAAAATCTGGGCTGTCTGGACTAGAGATCCTCGCGCCGGGTGCTAACATTCCTGTGGTCGCCAGGTTAGACAAAGACGCAGACGCACCGCCCGGCCGTGGCGGCACGACGGGCGCGCAGCAGGAGTCAGGGCAGTCTCAGGACTCCGGCTGACCGTTCCACCCCGGTGCGGGGGCCACCGAGTCAGGAGGCCCCGCACCGGGAAGCACCTAGGCAAGAGATAGAAGCAGAGGAAAGGGAGGGCCGTACACCGTTGGATCGCCCGCCACCGGCTGTCGTTCATGCCGGGCGGACACCGTAGGTCCCCCGAACGGGAGGTGGTCTCCGGTCACGCTTATGCGATCCCCGCACCCGACCCCGATAGAGGTGGCGGGCGCGGATACGAAGGCCGACGTTTCGGTCGGTGAATGGTGTTTCTGACCCCTAACCCTGGGCCCCGGCGCTTACGCGCCGGGGCCCTCGACATGGAGGTGGCATGGGCCGAGACCCCGATGACATGTTCGGCGACGAGAACTACCCCGCCTACACGATCGGCCAGGCCGCCGAGATCGTCGGTACGTCACAGGATTTCCTACGCAGGCTGGACGAGGCGAAACTGATCGATCCGCACCGTTCGGGCGGCGGGCATCGGCGCTACTCCCGCTACCAGCTTCGGCTGGCCGCCCGGGTCCGCGAACTGGTCGACCAGGGCACCGCCCTGGAGGCGGCCTGCCGGATCGTCATCCTTGAGGATCAGCTCGAAGAAGCCCTGCGACAGAACGAAGAACGCAGGCGCGACTGAACCCGCCCGTTCGGGGGCACGCCCCCGGCACCCGACGCCGCACGGTCCCTCGCACCCTGAGGGACCGTTTGTCAGCCGAGACGAGGCACGCCAGCGGCAGGGCCTGCCGGTCTTCTCAGTCCTGGCCCCAGACCAGGCAGAACGGGTGCCCGGCCGGGTCGGCGTAGACCCGGAATCCGGAGTTGCGCCCGCCGCCGCCCTGGAGCAGCCGGGCGCCCAGCGCGAGCACCCTCGGCTCCGCCGCCCCGATGTCGGCCACCTCGACGTCGAGGTGCATCTGCTGCGGGAAGCCCGGGTCCGGCCAGCGCGGCGGCCGGTACCCCACCACCTCCTGGAGGCAGAGTCTCGGCTCCCCGTCGCGCCCGTCCAGGATGATCCAGTCCGAGGGGCTCCCGGGTCTGCGGGTCAGGCCGGTCAACTCGGCGTAGAAGGCGGCCAGCACCTCGGCGTCGGGACAGTCGAGAACCACCGCGTGCAGCCGCCCGATCATGGGTTCAACTCCGTTCGCCACGGTCGCCGCCACCGGTTCGAGGCAGGCGTCAGGTCGCCGGCTACCCACCGGTACGACCGTCTGGCAGACCATATCGGCATCGCCCGGCGGAACGCCGCGCGCGTCACACGTACCCGTGCTGAGCTGGGCCTCCGCGCCGACCATGCAGATGATCTTCTATCCAGCGGAAGCGCTCAGGAGAGGCCGACGAGGATCCTGCCACGGCTGCCCGACTCGACCGCCCGATGCGCGGCGGCGACCTCCTCCAGCGCGCAGACCCCGCCGATCGCGATGGTCAACGCGTCGGCCGCCGCGAGCGTGGTGAGATCGCGTACGGCCGCCTGCCGGGCCTCCCGGGGGAAGTTGTCGCTGCCGAGCAGCCGCAGCGTCGCGTTGGCGTAGAGCAGCGGCCAGAACGGCAGGCCCGGCTGGCCCTGCGGCGAGGAGTAGACGGCGATCACCGCGTCCGGCGCGACCACCCGCGAGTCGAGTTCGGCGTTGGCGGAGAGGGCCACCTCGATGATCCGGTCGACGCCCTCGCCGGAGAGGTCGCGGATCTGGGTGGCCGGGTCGGCGCCGTCGAGCGCCACCACGTGGTCGGCCACGCCCGGCGGGACGTCGCGCACGTCGGACATCCGGCGGACCGTGCCGATCACCGTCGCCCCGTCCCAGCGGGCGAGCTGCGCGGCGAGCGAACCCACCGCGCCGAGCACCCCCTGTACGAGCACCCGCTTGCCGCGCACCGGACCGTCCCGGAAGACCGCCCGGTGGGCGGTGATCCCGGGGATGCCGAGGCTCGCGCCGACGTCGTCGCTGACCTGGTCCGGCAGCGGTACGGCCAGCCGCTCCGGCACCACCGTCGCCTCGGCCGCGGTGCCGCAGGGGCGGTACGACTGCGCGCCGTACACCCAGACCCGCTGCCCGACCCGCCCCCGGTCGGCCCCCGGCCCGACCGCGTCGACGACGCCCGCGCCGTCGCTGTGCGGCACTACCCGCCGGTACGGCATGCCGGACCCCGTGCCGCCCTGGCGCTTCTTCACGTCGCCCGGGTTCACTCCCGACCGGGTGAGCCGGACCCGCACCTCGCCCTCGCCGGGCTCGGGATCCGGCAGCTCGCCGACCTGGAGCACCTCTGCCGCCGGCCCCTGCCGGTCGTACCACGCCGCGCGCATGCGCCACCCCCGATCTCGTACCGCCGACCTCGCCCCGACCGGTGGCGCGCCGCCACCCGGCTATCCCGATCGTCCCCGGGTGCGGTGGCGGGCGGGCGGAGTTCCGGAAGTAGGGCCGCGTCGGCGGCCGAGCGGCCCGGTACGGAATCCGGCGCTGTCGGCCGCGCGGGCGGGCGCTTCCGGTTGGCCCTACGTACGGTCCTCGACGGGGACCGGTTGCGGCAGCGGGAACAGCCGGCGCCACCTCTCGACCACGGAACGGTCCCCGTCCAGCCGGGCCGCGCCGCCGGCGAGCACCTCGTCGAGGGACCGATCGGTGCGGAGCAGGGTGAGCACGGTGGGCACGTCGCACTCCAGCGTGGCGTCGGGCCGGTCCAGCCCGCCCCGGCCGATGTCGATCCGCCCGTCTTCGACCACCACCCGGAAGTCGTCCTCGCCGAGGCGGAGCGCGAGGGTCGCGGTGAACCCGGCGGCGGCAGCGGTGTCGAACAGGGCCTTGAGCGAGAGCAGCACCGAGTCCGTCCCGACCGGAGCGTCCGGGCGTAGTCCCGGCGAGCGAGCACCCCACCGCCCCAGGGATTCGACCAGCGGCTCCAGCTCCATTCCCCAGCTGGTCAGCTCGTAGACCCAGGACGCGGCGGGCCGGGCCAGCCGGCGGCGACGCACGACCCCGGCCGCGGCGAGTTCCCGCAGCCGCAGAGTGAGCATGTCGGTACTGACCCCGGGCAGCCCGGACAGCAGGTCACTGAAGCGCTTCGGCCCGAGCAGCAGCTCCCGGACCACGAGCAGCGACCATCGCTCCCCGACCAGGTCCAGGGCGTGCGCGATCGCGCAGCCCTCGTCGTACTTCCGCTTGCCCACCACGCCAGGAAGGTTAGCAGCTTCGGTAGGAGAACTCGTCTTAGTACTTGGTTTTTCCAAGCGAGTACCAGTAATGTCCAACCGTCCGCTTCGGCTGGACCGGGCCTACGGCCCCGCCTGACCGCGCCCAGACCATCCAAGGAGGCAGCTCATGCCCGTGTTCACCATCGACGTCCCCGAGGGCGCGGCACCGGCCGCGAAGCACAAGATGCTGCACGAGATCACCGAGGCGCTCGACGAGGCATACCAGATCCCCGACACCCGCGGCTGGGTGCGCGAGTACCCGGTGGAGAACGTCTCCCAGGACGGGCGGGTCGGCGCCGAGCCGGTACGCCCGGTCTGCTCGCTGGAGGCACCCGAACTGTTCCGTTGGGATGCCAAGCGCAAGCTGGTGCAGAAGATCGAGTCGGCCATCGCGGACGCCTACCAGGGCATCGCCAACACCGACGAGGTACTCGTCCTGATCAACGAGTTCCCGCTGCACAACGTGGGGTGGCGGGCCAGCCTGCAATCCGACAAGCCGGAGATCGTGGCCGCCGTGGCGAAGGCCAACGGCTAGCAGCAGGTACCCGTGGAGTCCGCTACCGCTGCGGGTTGGCGGACTCCACGGGCAACCCGGCCTCGTCGTCTCGGCTGGGCGAGGCGTCGGAGACCGTCCGGTCCAGCCATTCCAGGTACGCGGCAGAGCCCCGGACGATCGGGGTGGCGCTGAGCTGCGGATTGCGCCACGGATGCCGTTCGAGCAGGTGTGCCTCCAGCGCCTCGTACCGGCTCGCGGTCGTGTAGAGGAGCAACCGCCACTCCTCGCCGGCGCCCTGCTCACCGAGATGCCAGAAGACGCTGGCAACCGGACCGAGCACCTGCGCGCTGCCGGCCAACCGTGCCGCCACGGCCGATTCCGCCAGTTCGACCGCCGCTTCCCGGGTCTCGGTTGCCGTCGCCACCTCTAGGTACTCCGTCACCCGGCGAGCCTATTCACCGACGGGAGGTGCGTGGCCCCGGCTCGCGGTAGCGGTAATCGACCGGTGACCGTGCGGTGATCGAGGTGTACCTTTCGATGTGGCGGCGCCCGTGGCACCGGCTGGTCTGCCGCCGTCCGTCCGCGATGTGTGAGGTTGGGCCCGGCCATGACCACAGCAGACACGATCGGCGCACGCATCAGGTACTGGCGCCTCCGCCGCAGAGGGATGACCCAGGCCGTGCTCGCGGGGCTCGCGGGACTCTCACAGCCCTACATTTCACAGATCGAGGCGGGCCACAGGGGCATCGAGCGACGATCCACGCTGGTCGCCATCGCGGCGGCGCTACAGGTCACGGTCGCCGATCTGCTCGGTCAACCCGGCGATCCGACCGACCCGGTCAAGGCCGGCGCCGCGGACCTGGTTCCGGCGATCTGGACCGCCCTCATCGAGATCGAGGAGGGCGAACGGCGCGCCCCGACCGCGACGATGGAAGAGACCAAGGCCACCATCGCGCGCAGCATCGAACTGCGGGACCAGGCCGAGTACGGCACGATGTCCCGTCTGCTGCCGGACCTGCTGAGGGAGGCGGCCGCGCACGGCGGGGAGATGTTCACGCAGGTCGCCTACCACGCCTCGGCGTGCCTACGGCACCTCGGGTATCGCCATCTGGCGCTGTCCGCCGGCCGGATGGCGCTGGCCGCCGCGCAGGAAGCCGAGTCCCCGGCGTGGATCGGCGCGGCCCGCTTCGCCTGTACGCAGGCGCTGCCGATCGAGGCGGCGGGGGTCGCGAGTCGGGTCGCCGGCAGAGCCCTCAACGATTTGCAAGGTGGCGCCGCGTCGCCCGACGTACGCCAGATCCTCGGTCAGCTGCATCTCGCGGCGGCGTTCACCTCCGCCGTGGACGGCCGGGTCGACCACGCCCGCGCGAATCTGGCGGAGGCCGCCCGCGAGGCCGACAGCCTGGGCGACCCGCAGGACGGGGCCGGCTTCAACCAGTGCTGCTTCGGCCCAACCAACGTCAAACTCTGGGACATGTCCATCTCGGCCGAGCTCGGCGAGCATGGCCGGGTCATCGAACTGGCCCGCACCTTCCGTCCCGACCCGCTCCGGGCGGCGAACCGACATCAGTCGTACTGGCTGGACCTCGGCCGGGCGCTCGCGCAGTCGGGGCGTACCGACCGGGAGGCGTTGGTGGCATTCATGCGCGCCGAGCGGGCAGCACCCGCGCTCTTCGCGATGAACCCGCTGGCCCAAGACACGGTCGCGGCGATGGTACGTCGGGCCCGCCGCCGCTCGGTGTCAGAGGATCTTCGGGTGCTGGCCCGCCGCGTCGGCATCGAGGTGAACGCATAACAGCAGGCAATGCGGCGCGTTCACACTCTCCGTAGTTTCTCGACCACGGGCGCGCTAGCCGGCGGTATCTGACCGGCACCGGTACGACTGGTGTCGCGTCCGGTCAGTCGGGTGCGGAACCCGGTCTCGCTCCCCCGAGAGCCGGGTTCCGCACCTTCCGCTGCGGACCGGGGACGACGATGAACGCAGAGAAAGCCATTGAAGACGCGATCGAGGACGCCCACGAGACCATGCGGGTACACCTCCCCGCCGATGGACACTGGTGCGACGTTTGCGGCGAGCGACATCCCTGTACGCGTCGCCGCGACGCCCGCAGCCTGCTGATCCGTACCGGCCGCCTCGTGCTGGTCGGCACCATCGGAAGGCGGGCGAGATGAACGGTCACGGCGCCTGCGAGCCCGAGCCCACGGCACACCACGGGCACTGCGACTGGACCGACGAGCGGCCGAACGCCCCGGCCGCCCGGCTGCCCGACCTCCCGGACGGCACCCACCTCGCGCTCGCGCCGTACGAGTGGTACCCCAGGGTCGGGGTACGCGGCCAGGCCGAGCTGCATCTCTGGCTGGTGGACGCCCAGCCGCTCAACACCGAGCTGGCCTGGGTACGCGGACACGGCCTCGAATGCTCCTGGGACTCCTCCGACTGCGACCTGCCCTGGTGCCGGGAGATCCTGGTGACGATCAGGGCCCTGCACCGGGCGGCCGGCGGAGCGTGACGCCGCCGGTACCCCGGCAGCCGCAGCCCGCCGAGCGGCCCCCGACAGGACATTCGTCCTGCGGAACCCGGGATTCCTGAGCCTGCCGCCGCCCGCCCCCGGCTCCGTAGCGTCATTGCTCGACAGCACGACAAGTGCTCCGAAGGGGAGGAAGAGCGATGACTGAGGCAATGCGCATCGACCGGCCGGCGGTACGGCGGCCCCGGGTACGGCGGGCGGTCACCCTGGCGGTGGCGGCGCTGGCCGGGCTGGTCGTCTGGGTGGTCGGCGTCCCGCTCGCCGGGGTCGAGCTGACGGTCGGCTCCGGCGCGTCGGCGCAGTCGGTGGGACCCGCGTCGGTGCTGGTCACGCCGCTGCTGGTGGGTGGCGTGGGGTGGGCGCTGCTAGCGTTCCTGGAGAGCCGGTCCGCGCGCGGTCGCCGGATCTGGCGGATCATCGCCTGGACGGTGCTCGCGGTGTCACTCCTCGGACCGGTCGGCATGGGGGCCGGCGGCGGCGTGCTCGTCACCCTGCTCGCCATGCACCTGGTCGTCGGGGTGACGCTGATCTTCGGGCTCGCGCCGGCCACGGCCGACCCGTCGCGCGACGCTGGGCGGGTGACCCGATGAGGACGTACGGGAAGAGCCGCGACTGCCTCGAAACCGTGCCCGTGCTGACGTGGGTCTCGCGGCACCCCGGGCCGTGGTTCGCGCTGATCTGGGCGCCGATGCTGCTGGTCGCGCCGCTCGTCGGCGCGGCCGCCGGCGGGCAGGGGGCCAGGGCGGCGTACCTGGTCCTGCTCGGGGCGGCCTACGCCGCCACCGTCTGGCTGCCGTTCCGCGTCCACGATCGACGGTACGCCGAACTGATGCTCCTGCTCCTCGTCCTGCTCGCCACCGGCTACCTCGTGGCGTGGCGTACCGATCGGGAGTTCCTCTTCCCGCTGCTCGCCATCGCGGGGGCCGTGGCGGTGCGGGAGCGGGCGGCGCTGGGCCTGGTCGGCTCGCTCACCTTCAGCGGGGCGCTCGCGGTCGGGCTGGAGACCGGCTCGTTCTCGACCGCGCTCGCCCTCGGCTTCGCGACCTTCTTCGCCGGGGCGGCGACCTTCCTGGTGCAGTACCTCGTGGGCGTCGTCAGCGAGCTGACCCGCACCCGGGAGCAGCTCGCCCGCGCCGCCGTCGCCGAGGAGCGGCTGCGCTTCTCCCGCGACCTGCACGACCTGCTCGGGCACACGCTCTCGCTGGTGGTGGTGAAGGCCGAGGCGGTGCGGCGGCTGCTCGTCAAGGACCCGGAGAAGGCCGTCGAGCACGCCCGGGACATCGAGACCATCGGCCGGCAGGCCCTCAAGGAGGTACGCGAGGCGGTGAGCGGGTACCGCTCGGTGCGCCTGGCCGAGGAGTTGGCGAGCGCCCGTACCGCGTTGGCGGCCGGCGACGTGCGGGTGGAGGTGACCCCGCCCCCGGTCGAGCTCGACCCGCGGGTCGACGCGCTGCTCGGCTGGGTCGTCCGGGAGGGTACGACGAACGTGCTGCGGCACGCCGCCGCGAGCAGTTGCCGCATCGCGGTGGAGTTCGATGGCAGGGTCGCCAGTGTGGAGATCGTCAACGACGGCCGTGGCGACGCGGGCGGCAAGGGAAGCGGGCTGCACGGCCTACGCGAGCGGGTAGCCGACCTCGGCGGCGAGCTGACCGTGTCGGCGAGCGCCTCCGGGTTCCGCCTGGCCGCGACCGTGCCGGTACCCGAGACGGCGGAACCGGCGCCCGAGACGGCCGGACACGCGGCGGGCCGGTCCTGATGGCCGCCACGACGAGGATCCTGATCGCCGAGGACCAGGGCATGATGCGCTCGGCGCTGGCGAGCCTGCTCGACCTCGAAGAGGACATGAACGTCGTGGCGACCGTCGGCCGGGGCGACGAGGTGGTGGCGGCGGTACGGCAGGAGCGCCCCGATGTCGTACTGCTCGACATCGAACTGCCGGGCCGCAGCGGCCTCGACGTGATCGGCGACGTGCTCCGTACGGTCCCCGGCTGCGTCGTCATCGTCGTCACGACCTTCGGCCGCCCCGGCTACCTCAAGCGCGCCCTCGAATCCGGAGCGAAGGGATTCCTGGTCAAGGACAACCCGGTGGAGGAGCTGGCCGGCTCCATCCGCCGGGTTCTCGCCGGCGAGATCGCCGTCGACCCGCACCTGGCCGCGCAGGCGCTCGTCGCCCGCCCGAACCCGCTCTCCGAGCGCGAGCGGGAGGTGCTGAACGCCTCGTCGGGCGGCGCGACCATCGCCGACATCGCCGCCCGGCTGCACCTCTCGGCGAGCACCGTCCGCAACTACCTGTCGTCGGCGATCGGCAAGACCGACGCGCGCAACCGCGGCGAGGCCCTGAGCATCGCCCGCGACCACGGCTGGCTCTGACCGCCGCGGGCCACCTCGTCGGTGTAACCGGCGGCGACCCCGCCGGGCGGGCTCGGGCTACCCGGCGGTCGCGGGCTCGGGCTAATCGGCGGTCGCGGGCTCGCCGGTAAGGGGGCGGGCGAAGGCGGCCCGGAACGCGGGGCAGTCGACCAGCAGCTCGTGCAGGCAGGTGGAGGCGTGTTCGAGGCTGGCCCGCATCCGGTTGAGCCGCTCGATGTTCTCCTCCAGTTCCCGCGCCTTCTCCGCCATCTTCGCCCGCAGCCGGGTGTCGTCCGGGGTGGCGACCAGGAATCGGGCGATCTCGGCGATGGTGAAGCCGGCGTTCTGGGCGCAGGCGATGAACGCGAGGCGTTCGAGCACGTCGGGCCGGTAGGTACGGCGCAGCCCCCGGCGCCCGGCCGGCGAGATCAGCGCCCGCTTCTCGTAGAACCGCAGCGCCGACGGGGTCACCCCGGCCCGCTCGGCCACCTCGGCGATGTCCAGCAGCGCCTCGCCCATCACGCCTCCTCGACTCGTACCGCGCTGTGTCGTGTCGTGAACCGTCGCCTTGACGTGATCCGCGCGCTGACGTGATCCGCGCCTTGACTTGAATCGCGGTTCAAGTCAGAGGGTAGGCCCATGAAGATCCACCACCTGAACTGCGGGTCCATGCGGCCGATCGAGGCCACCTACCCGGGCCCCGCCCCCGCGCCCGCCGTCAACCACTGCCTGCTGGTCGAGACCGACTCGGACGGCCTGGTCCTGGTCGAGACCGGTCTCGGGCTCGACGACGTACGGAACCCGGCCGGGTCCCTCGACGCCAGCTGGGTCGAGACGGTCCGGCCGGTACTCGACGAGGAGGAGACGGCGGTACGGCAGGTCGCCCGGCTCGGCTACTCGCCCGACGACGTACGACACGTGATCGTGACCCACCTCGACGTGGACCACTGCGGTGGTCTGCCCGACTTCCCCGACGCCCGGGTGCACGTCCTCGCCGCCGAGCTGGACGCGGCCCTCGCGGAGGCGCCGAGCCTGCGGTACCGGCCGGCGCACTGGGCGCACGGGCCGAAGTGGGTCACCTACCCGACGGGCCCCGGCGCCGACTGGTACGGCTTCACCGCGATCCAGCCCGAGGGACTGCCGCCGGAGATCCAACTGGTACCGCTCGGCGGGCACACCGCCGGCCACACCGCGGTGGCGGTACGCGACGGCGACCGCTGGCTGCTGCACTGCGGCGACGCGTACTACTACCACCGGGAACTCGACCGGGACCACCACCCGCACCCGGTCATGGACATCGTGCAGACCCGCTCGGAGGTGCACCGCGACCTGCGGCTCGGTTCCCAGGCCCGGCTGCGGGAACTCGTCCGCGACCACGGCGACGAGGTCTCGGTCTTCTCCGCCCACGACCCGTGGGAGCTGCGCCGCCACCTGGACGGGACGGCGCTTGGATGAGAGGTGGGCCCCGGGTCGAGGCAGCCGGCCCGGGGCGCTCCCCGACGCGTGCCGGCGACGCTCGGATCAGGACCCCGAGGGGATCTTCCGCAGCTCACCCACGGTGTACTTGGCCACGTCCTCGACCATCCGGATCCCCGCGTCCATGCTCGTGTGCCGGCTGGACAGCACGGCGATGAGCCAGTCGTGCCCCGGCTCGACGAGCCGCCCGATGCTGTTGATCTCCCACCGGCCGCCGTCGGCGGCGAGCTGATCCCACCCGTTCTTGACGTAGCTCTCCGTGGTCGCCGACGTGGCGGCGGCCGTGATTCCCCAGTCCTGGTCCTTCTCGACCTGACTCATCAGGTCGAAGAGGAAGTCGCGGCTGGTCTCGTCCAGCGGCCCGTCGTCGGCCGTGACCGCGGTGAGCAGGCGGATCTGGTCCGCCGCGGTGGTCTGCGCCCGTCCCCAGCTCTCGGCGGCCGTGGTCTCCTTCATGCCGAACGCGCGATTCGCCTCGGTCAGCCCCGGTTTCCCGCCGATCCGGTTGTAGAGCGCGGTCGTCGCGTCGTTGTCGCTCTGCGTGATCGACTTCCTGGCCCGCTCGCGGTCCGTACTGCTGATCTTTGTGTTGTCCTGCTGCGCGTGCCAGAGCACGGCGGCGAGGATGTCTGCCTTGACGATGCTGGCGGTCTGGAAACGCTGCGTACCGACGGTGAGGGCGCTCCCGGTCACCCGGTCCTGGACGGCCACGGCGATCCGCCCCTTGGTCGCCTGCACGTGCGCCTCGACCCGCTGACGCACGGCGGCGAGGTAGTCCGGCGTCGGGCTGGGGGTGGGCTTGGTCGCCGTACCGGACGCCGGCGACGACCCGGAACCGTCGTCGGAGCCGGAGCCGGACATGCGCCAGATCGCACCCGCGCCGACCACGCCGCCACCGGCCAGCGCGAACGCCGCCGCGGCCAGCAGTGCCCGGCGGGAGTGGCCGGACTTGCCCGTCCGCCCCGGCGGGTCTTCACGCTGCCGCCGGCCGCCCGTCCGCGTCTCCGGCTGCCCGCCGTCCACCGGCTGTCCGTGGCCGTACACCGGCGCCTCGGGGTAGCCGCCATCGACACGCGGCCGCCGACCATCCGGCTGTCCCCCGGGATGACCGCCGGGCTGCGCCCCGGGGTAGCCGCCATATCCCCGCTGCTCACCCCCGCCGGGCTGCGCCCCCGGGTAACCCCCGTACCCGCGCTGCTCGCCACCACCGGGCTGGGCGCCGGGATAGCCGCCGTAAACCCGCTGCTCGCGCCCGCCGGGCTGCGCTCCGGGGTAACCGCCATATTCCCGCTGGTCACCACCACCGGGCTGCGCTCCGGGGTAACCGCCGTATTCCCGCTGCTCGCCACCACCGGGCTGGGCGCCGGGGTAGCCGGGACCGCGACGGGGATCAGGGGCGGGCTCAGGCCGGTCCCCGGGCCAGTTGTGCATCGATCTCTCCAATCGCATGGACACAGGCCGCCGCACATTAAACACGCTCGGGCTGTGCGGGCGCCCCGCAGGGCAGCACCGCGCACGGAGGGGCCAGGGGTGGTACCGGTCATGGCGGTCTTCAGCAGTTGTGGGCCCGTCGATGGTCGCGTCCGGCGGACCACCGCCGCCCGGCCGGTTTCCGCCTCGCCGACAACGGTGAAGCCGGGCTCGTTGTCGATGAGCACCCGGAAGTTGGCGCGTAGCAGGGCCTGGTCGTCGGCGATCACGGCCCGGGCCGGCGGACTCATGGGACGACCCCGACGGGTTGCCCTCCCGGCTCGGCGGGAGCCGCGCGACGACCCAGAAGCCGCCCTGAGCCGAATGACGGAATCGAACCGTCGACCTACGCATTACGAGATCAAGTTGACCGCCATGGCGACCTGATCGTACGGGGTCCCAGCAGCGGAATTGCTTCGCGACATCTCACACTTCTCTGTTGCTGTCCGTCGGCCTCTTGCGGACTGGGTGCGGACCGGTGACGAGGACGACGGTGGACAGGTCGGCCCTATGCTTTCCGCATGGCAAGAGAGCATGGGTTCATCGACCTGGACCAGAGGAAGGGTGATCCTGCCGGATCGGACGAGAGTCCGGGTGAACGCATGCCGTCCAGACAACGTGTGGCGCTGTACCTCGTCGGTACCTTCGCTCTCGGTGTGGCGCTTGGCGGTGTCGGTGTTGCCAAGTTCCAGGAACGCCGCGAACAACAGGCACAGCCGGCCACGGTCGCGGTTAACGCTATGGCCGGCCCAACCAGCGGGGGCACCGGACGCGACGGGAATGCCGAGGTAGACGCCCAGCTCACGGTGGTGAATGCTGGTTCCATACCGGTCATGGTTCGTCTCGTTGAAGCTCAAGAGACGGGCGTGATGGTACGCGACACCGGCCAGTCACTGTTGTTGATCCCGGGCAGCACAGACGGGATAGATGTCCGGCTGATGGTTGATTGCCGCATGGCCAGCCCGAGTCCTCTGCCGATGCGCTTCTCAGTGCAGACCCCCGACCAGCAAGCCGCCGAGCTCACCATGACGGTTGAAGTAAGCGCTTGGCGCGAGCGCGCCGACGCACTCTGTAACGCCTCGTCTGCGACGACGGAGTGACAGGCTGCATCCGGGAAGCGGATCACCTGGCCGGGGCACCTCTGAGGAGGACCGGGGTTCGGGGCCGAGCCCCGAGGTCTTCAGGTACTGGTCGCCTCAAGCGTGGCCGGCCGATGCCGGTCGGAGATCGCCAGCAGGCCAGGGGCGGCCCGGCGGGGCCCGCTTGCGGGCCGCCTTCGGAAACGACGAAGCCCAGGCCGATGACCTGGGCTTCTGTATCGAGCCGCCTGACGGAATCGAACCGTCGACCTACGCATTACGAGTGCGTCGCTCTGACCGACTGAGCTAAGGCGGCAACAGCGACTAAGTGTACGGTACGCCGGAGCGCCCCGCGCCACGGGTTTCCCGGGACGCGGGGCGGCGCGACGGGCGGGGCTCGCCGGTCTCGGCGGGCCCCGCCGACCTCACTCCTTGACCTCGCGCAGCCCTCCGGTCGTGACGTCGTAGACGAAACCACGCACCGACTCCTTCCGGGGGATGAAGGGGTCCGCCTTGATCCGGGCGATCGACTGCCGGACATCCTCGTCGAGGTCGCTGAACGCCTCCGCCGCCCAGGTGGGCTTGATCCCCACCTCCGCCGCGATGGCCGCCTTGAACTCGTCGTCGGTGAAGGTCAGCATGCCGCAGTCGGTGTGGTGGATCAGGATGATCTCGGTCGTACCGAGCAGCCGCTGGCTGATCGCCAGGCTGCGCAGTTCGTCCGGGGTCACCACGCCACCGGCGTTGCGGATGACGTGTGCGTCGCCCTCGGTCAGCCCGAGCAGGCCGTACGGGTTCAGTCGGGCGTCCATGCAGGCGAGGACCGCCACGCCGCGGGCCGGCGGCAGCGGCAGCTCCCCCTTGTCGAAGGTCGCCTGGTAGCGCTCGGCGTTGGCGAGCAGCTCATCGGTGACGGACATCGGGATCCCTCCAGCGGGTTCGGGAAATCGAGTCCCATCGACATTAAGCCGGCTATTCCTACCTGGCAAGTAGGTAAATCCACCTCGATACCCCGGCACCGACGGCGGGAGCCGCGGGTCGGCGGCAGCCGAGCCGGACGCCCGGCGAAGGCACGCCACCTGGGCGACGCGAGGGTCGGCGAAGGCACGCCACCCGGGCGGCGCGTCCGGCAGCAGACTGCGACCGCGGGCCCCCGCGACTAGGCTCCGGTCGCGTGACTGACGATCACCGATCCGAGCCACCCCGGCCACCGGACACCGAGCCACCCCGGCCGCCCGAGGCCGGGTCGCCGCCGACCGCGACGGTGGGGCCGCCCGAGGCCGAACCGCTGGCACCGCACCGGCCGAGCCGCTTCGACCCCCGCGACCTGGGCTTCACCCCCCGCGCGCCGGTTCCCTGGCTCGCCCCGCTGCTGCTGATCATCACGGGACTGCGTACCGTGCTGGCGCTGCTCTTCGGCGCGTACCTCGACAAGCGGGAGCTGCAGAACTCGCTGCGCGGCGACATCCACCGCGAGCCCGGCACCACCGACGGGCTCTGGCTCGACTACGTGGCCGACCTCGGGGACGGCTTCAACGCCACCTACTCGGTCGCCTACCTGCTCGCCCAGCCCGAGCTGACCGTCGACGGCGTCCGGCTGCCCCGCGGCGACCTACTCGTCATGGGCGGTGACCAGGTCTACCCGACGGCCAGCGGCGCGGCGTACGAGGACCGGTTCAAGGGGCCGTACCAGGCGGCGATGCCGCAGCCGGCGCCCGGCGAGGAGTCGCCCCGGTTGGTCGCCATCCCCGGCAACCACGACTGGTACGACGGACTCACCGCCTTCCTGCGCATCTTCGGCGCCACCCGCGACGACAACATCGGCGGCTGGCGTACCCCGCAGAGCCGGTCGTACTTCGCCGTCGAGCTGCCCGCGAACTGGTGGCTGTTCGCCCTCGACGGGCAGTCCGGCTCCTACCTGGACGATCCGCAGCTGGTCTACTTCCAGCAGGCGGCGGCCGAGCTCGGCCCGCACTCCCGGGTCATCCTGGCGGTACCCGAGCCGTCCTGGGTCAAGGCCGTCGACCGGCCCCAGGAGTACGCCACGGTCGACTACTTCATCCGTACCGTGCTCGCCCCGACCGGCGCCCAGATCCGGCTGCTCATCTCCGGCGACCTGCACCACTACTCCCGGTACAGCGGCCCGGGCCGCGAGCTGGTCACCTGCGGTGGCGGCGGCGCCTACCTGTACGGCACGCACAAGCTTCCCGAGCACATCGACGTGCCGCCCCGCGACACCATGTCGCACCGGGTCAGCCGCAGCCAGCCGTACCGGCTCAGCGGGCGGTACCCGGACGCGGCCCGGTCCCGCCGCTACGCCTGGGGCGTCTTCGGCCGCCTGCCGATGCGCAACCCGGGCTTCGCGACCCTGCTCGGTACCCTGCACACCCTGCTCATGCTGGCCATGGCCGGAGTGGCGGGCGACCGTACCGGCGCCACCGAGCTGCGGATCTTCAGCCTGCCGCTGGTCGCCATGCTGCTCGTGACCGTGCTCGGCGCGGCCTTCTTCGCCAAGCCGCCCAGCGCCGGCGGCAAGCGGCACAGCCGGCACTGGATCCTGGGCGTGACCCACGGGCTGGTCCACGTGGCGCTCGGCGCGGCCGGCACCTGGGTCTGGTTGAACCTGCCGTTCCAGCACTGGCCCTGGCCGCTGCCGGTGGTCGCCGCCGCGGTCGTCTACGGGCCGGTGGTCGGCTTCGTCGCCGCCGAGGTGGTGGCGGCGTACCTGCTGGTCGCCGGCAGCCTCGGGGTCAACCTCAACGAGCTGTTCGCCGCGCAGGGCATCGAGGACTCGAAGGCGTTCGTACGGATGCACATCGCCCCGGACGGCACCCTCACGGCGTACCCGATCGCGGTCGACCGGATCTGCCGGCGCTGGCGGCCGGACCCGGCCGGCGCACCGCACTCGCCCTGGCTCCAGCCCGAGGAGCCGCTGCCGGTACGCCTCGCCGAGGCTCCCTTCACGCTGCGCTGACCGCACGGTGCCGCGCCCCGGTGGGGAACCCGCGCGGGTTCCCCACCGGCAGCTCAGTTCGCGTAGTGCTCGTCGTGCGCCTTGCGCGGGCCGCAGACCGACGCGCGGCTGCACGAGCAGCGCGAACCGTCGGCGTCCAACCGGACCACCACCGAGTCGCGCGGCACGCTGTGCCCGACCACCCGCCCGTCCCCCTCCGGGGTGGAGACGCGGCTGCCCACGGCCGGCGCGCTCGCGTGGAAGTTCTGGTAGAGCGGGTGCTCGTACTTCAGGCAGCACATCAGCCGGCCGCAGGCGCCCGAGATGCGCAGCGGGTTGAGCGGCAGGTCCTGGTCCTTGGCCATCCGGATGGTGACCGGCTCGAAGTCGGTCAGGAAGGTGGCGCAGCAGAGGTCGCGACCGCAGGAGCCGATGCCGCCCTGCACCCGGGCCGAGTCCCGGGCCGAGAGCTGGCGCAGCTCGACCCGGCAGTGCAGCGTGGCGCCGAGGTCGCGGACCAGGGAACGGAAGTCCACCCGGTGCGGCGCCGTGAAGTAGATGGTGGTGCGCCCGCCCGAGCCGCCGCCCTCCAGCACGTGGTCGACCGCGACCACCTTCATCGGCAGGCCGTGCTCGCGGATCAGGCGCTTCGCGGCCACCTTCGCCTCGGCCTTGCGCTTGCGCTGCGCCTCGTCGCGGTGCAGGTCGGCCTCGGTGGCCAGGCCGGCCAGGCGGGGGAAGCCGTCGGTTTCCTCGCTGACCCACTGCGCGGCCCAGACGCACTCGGCGACCTCCGTGCCGTCGTCGGTGGGCACCAGCACCCGGTCGCCGACCTGGGGCCGCAGGTCGCCGGGGTCCAGGTAGTAAAGACGCCCGTACCGGTTGAAACTGACCGCGCAGAGCATGCCCATGCACTCCACCCTACGACGGATTCGGGCGCTCGTACCGGCTCGGCCGGGGCGCCCCGGACGCGGGCGGCCGGCGGTACGACGGACGGATGTTCGGCGGCACGGACCGGGAACGCCGAACGCTCGGCCCCGGCGGCCGTCCGGTTGTCCCGTTGCGCTTCGCCCGAGCGGTTGAATCATGGACAAAGCCAGCGACAAACGCCGATGGAGCGGGTCTAGTAGGGGGCATACCTGCGGGGGGTGCAGGGGAAGCCACGGCGCCGCCGCCGGAGCGGCTGAAGGGGTCAGCCGCTCCGGGTCGGCGCCGTGTGCTGTGTCCCCACCTCGTGTGCGGTCTCGGCCCCGCCCGCGCCTCCGACGGGTCCTCGACCCGCCGCGCACCGCAGGCGCCCGGCGCGGCCTCAGCCCTCGACGCGGGTGGTCAGGTCGAACCGGGCCGCGGTGCCGGCGGGCGGACGGAAGTCGACCTCACCGAGTCGCGGCGCCCACCGCGCGAGCAGCGCCTCCGCCCGGTCGTACGCCTCCGCCACCGTGGTCAGCACCCGCGCACCGATCTCGGCCGCGGCCGGCGCCGCCGACGCCGGCCCGTCCTCCGCCGCGCCGGGCAGCAGCGCCACGGCCTCCGCCGAGCCGAGGACCTCGGCGACGGTACGCGCCAGCGCGCCCCGGCTGGCCGTCACCCAGTCCCCGAGCGCCGCGGCGTACCCGGCGGTGGCCGACAGCCGCCCGGCCAGGCTCTCCGGGCCGGCGGTCAGGTACGCGGCGAGCGCGTCCCGCTGCGCCGCGTACGCCTCGGCGCCGGCGCCCTGCCACGACACCTCCCGGGCGAGGGCGGCGCGGGCGTCCTCGTACTCGGGAAGGCGGGTGCGTAGCGCGCCGCCCGCCTCGGCCAGCGGCGCCGGGTGGAGCGCGGCGACCGCGGCGACCGCCTCCCCGGGCAGCGCGCGGAGCCGGCGCAGCAGCGGCCAGATCCGGTGGTCGTCGGGCGCGCCGGCGGCGACGAGCGTGTCGTCGACCCGGCGCAGCAGGTCGGCCCCGGGCCCGGCGAGCCGGTCGAGGGGGTCCATCACGCCTCCCCGGCGTGCCGGCGGCGGGCCGCCTCGTCGGTGTCGTCGTAGCCGGCGGCGACCACCCGCAGCGTGGTGGCGGCGTCGGCGAGCCGGGCGGCCGCCACGGCCGCCTCCCGGGACCGGGCCGCGGTCGCGGAGATCCACTGCTCGTAGAGCGCCCGGCCCAGCTCGCCGGGCCAGCCGGGGGCATCGGCGCCGAAGGCCCTTGGCGCCGGCCCGGTCCGGGCCACCTCGTAGGTGGCGGCGGTCAGCGTGACGGCGGCCTCGTCGAGCCGACCGGCGAGATCGCGCAGAGTCTCCATTCACTCCTCCGCCAGCGGCCGGTACCCGCCGAAGGTCTCGACGTGCAGCTTCTCCCGGGCCCACCGCGCCGCGTCGGCGGCGGCGGTCACGGCCGCGTAGACGGAGCGGGAGAGCTCCACGTTGGTCCGTCCGGTCAGCGCGCCGAGGATCCGTACGTCGGTGATGGTCCCGGCCGCCGTGACGGCCACCTCCACCAGCCCGTCGGGCGAGCGTACGGTCACCTCGACGGCGTCGACGGCCCGCTCGAACTCGGTCCGCAACCCCTCGATCCGGCGGTAGCGCTCGATCGCCTCCTCGACCCAGGACTCGTCGATCTCCCGCGCCATGGGCAGGCTCCTCCCGGGGAAACCAGCTGACCGGACGTGCCGCCGACCGATGTGCGATTAACCAAAAGTGCGGCCATCGTTGCTTACGGCATCGAACCGTACCGGTTTCCGGGCATCGAAGAAAACCCCTACGTACAAGGTCATTCCCGCCGCACGGCGCCGGATCGCCCCCGCTTCGGGTACGGATGCGGGTACGGTCAGCCGCGCCAGAGCGCGAGCATCATCGCCTCGACGGCGATCCGCGGCTTGACGTTCGTGTCGATCGCCGTACGGCAGTCGAGCACCGCCTCCAGCCGGCGCAGCGTCGCCTCGGGGCTCCACTTGCCGGCCGCCGCCGTGGCCTGCGCGGCGGTGTCCGTGTGCACCGGCGCCACCGGGGCGCCCAGCGACGCGGTCAGCACGTCCCGGTAGAAGCCGGCGAGGTCGACCAGCGCCCGGTCCAGCGCGTCCCGCTGCGCCCGGGTGGCCCGGGACTTCTGCCGCCGTTCGAGGTCCTTGATCTGCCCCGCGGCGCCCCGGATCGCGCCGGCCGCACCGCGCCCGGTGCCGCCGGCGCCCAGCGCGGTCTGCAACGCGGCCCGCTCGGCCGCGTCCGTCTCGACGACCGACGCCTCGGCCTCCGCCTCGGCCGCCTCGATCAGCGCGGAGGCCGCGTCGAAGCAGGCGCCGACGCCGGTCAGCCGCCGGGGCACGGCCAGTACCGCCTCGCGGCGCTTGCGCGCCTCCGGGTCGCGGGCGAGCTGGCGGGCCCGGCTCACGTGCCCCTGGGCGGCAGCCGCGGCCCAGTTGGCCACCTCCGGCGCGATGCCGTCGCGCTCGACCAGCATCGCCGCCACCGCCTCGGCCGGCGCCTGCCGCAGCGGTACCAGCCGGCACCGGGACCGGATGGTCACCGAGATGTCGTCGGGGTGGGTCGACGGGGTACAGAGCAGGAAGACCGTGCGCGGGGGCGGCTCCTCGATCGCCTTGAGCAGCGCGTTGCCGGCCGCCTCGGTGAGCCGGTCGGCGTCGGAGATGACCAGCACCTGCCAGCGTCCGCCGGACGGGGCGCTCGCGGCGCGCAGCACCAGCGCCCGCATCTCGTTGACGCTGATCGAGAGCCCTTCCGGCACGACGAACCGTACGTCGGCGTGGGTGCCGGCCAGGGTGGTGTGGCAGCCGGCGCACTCGCCGCAGCCGATGCCGCGTACGCACTGCAGCGCCGCCGCGAAGGCGCGGGCCGCGACCGACCGGCCGGAGCCGGGCGGGCCGGTGAAGATCCAGGCGTGGGTCATCCCGGTGCCGGCGGAGGCGCCCGCGAGCATGCCGTCGGCGGCGGCGGCCGCCCGCCGCAGCGTCTCGACCGCCTCGTCCTGGCCCACCAGCTCGGCGAAGACGTCACTCATCAGGGTCGCCGCTCCAGTTCGCGCTCCGGTCCGGCCGGCGCCGACGGCGTCGTCGGCGCCTCGGGGCCGGATAAGCTCCGCTCGCCCGGCTGGACCTCGCCCGCCGTCGGGGCGTCCGTCTGGGTGTCCGCCGTCGGAGTGTCCGCCGTCGGAGTGTCCGTCGGGGCGTCCGCAGCCGGGACGTCCGTCGGTGCGGCGTCGCTCGGCGGCTCGCCGAGCAGGCCGCCGACCCGCTGCAGGGCCGCGGCGGTGATCACCTCGGGCGCCTGCGCGGCGTCGAGCACCAGGTACCGCTTGGGGTCGGCCGTGGCCAGGTCGAGGAAGGCGTAGCGGACCCGCTCGTGGAAGTCGATCGCCTCGCCCTCCAGCCGGTCCGCCCCCGCCCCGCGGGACGCCGCCCGGGCGAGGCCGGCGGTGGGCTCCACGTCGAGGAGCACCACCAGGTCGGGCTTGAGGCCGCCGGTGGCCCAGGACGAGAGCCAGGAGAGTTCGTCGACCGGCAGCGTACGGCCGGCGCCCTGGTAGGCGAGGGAGGAGTCCACGTACCGGTCGCTGATCACCACCGCGCCCCGGGCCAGCGCCGGGCGTACCACGGTGGCGACGTGCTGCGCCCGGTCGGCGGCGTACAGGAGCGCCTCGGTCCGGGGCGCGACCGACCTCGACCCGACCTCGCCCTCCAGCACCAGCCTCCGGATCCGCGCGCCGAGCTCCGTGGCGCCCGGTTCCCGGGTCACCACCACGTCCCGTCCCTGCCGGCGCAGCGCCTCGGCCAGGGCCTTGACCTGCGTCGACTTGCCGGCGCCCTCGCCGCCCTCGAAGACCACGAAGAGCCCTTCGGAGGCGAACGGGTCGGCCGGGGAGAGCGGGCGGCCCCGGATCGAACCCCAGATGTCGGCGAGCACCGGGGTGCCCCGCTTGTCGTCCATCTGGCGGAAGGCGCTGATCCCCGCGAAGATGCCGGCGACGCCGGCCACCAGCAGCAGCAGACGGGTCGAGGAGATCGAGATGCCGAGGTCGGCGATCCGCAGCATCCGCGAGCCGCCGACGCCGACCAGCACGCTGCTCAGCGCGATGGCGAAGATCAGTACCAGCCGGGTACCGATCTGCACCACCGCGAAGACCCGGCCGCGCACCTCGTCGGCGATCTCCCCGCCGAGCAGCGTGGTGCCGGCGAGGAAGGCCATGCCGGCGCCGGCGCCCACCAGGATGGCGCCGAGGATCGCCATGGAGAGGTGGATGGAGGCGGCGAGCAGCAGGACCGAGCCGCTGGCCAGCACGATGCTCAGGCCGAACCAGCGGCGCCGGGACATGTCCCGCACGATCATCGGACCGAGCCCGATGCCGAGCGCGAGGCCGACGAAGATCGCGCCGAAGAGCAGATAGAACGCCGCGTCACCGGCGCCGAGCGAGGCGGCGAAGAACCGGGCCGTACCGATCACGATGCCGCCGCCGGCGAAGGCGCCGAAGATGCCCAGGACCAGCCCGCGCACCAGCGCGGACCGCCCGATGAACCGCCATCCCTCGGTGAACTGCCGGAACATCCCCTGTTCGGACTGCTCCCGGTCGCCCGTGCGGCTCCGGCTGATCTCCTTGATGCCGAAGGCCACCACCAGCGCGGTGGCGAGCCGGGAGAGCGAGTTGAAGTAGAGCGCGATCGTGGGTGCCATGTCGGCCGCGCCGCCCCCGCTGCCGCTGAGCGAGCGCACGATGCGGTCGAGCACCGCCAGCACGACCGCGGCCAGCACCGGCGTGATCCCGTACGTGGTGATCAGCGTGAGCTGGTTGGCGCTCTCCAGCCGGGTACGCGGGATGAGGTTCGGGACCGCGGCCTCCTTGGCCGGGATCCAGAGCAGCGTGATCGTCTCGATCAGGAAGGTGGCGACGGTCGCCCAGCCGACCACCGCGCCCTGACCGGCGCCGAGGACCGCGACCAGCGGGATGGAGGCGTAGAGCGCGAACCGCAGCAGATCGCAGATGACCATGGTCCAGCGCCGGTCGAAGCGGTCGGCGAAGACCCCGGCGATCGGCCCGAGCAGCAGCGACGGGAGCAGCCGGATCGCGATCACGCCGCCGAAGGCGGCACCCTTGGCGGTGCTCCCCTGGACCTGCCCGGCGGCGAAGATCGAGGTGGCGAGCAGGCCGAGCCAGTCGCCGAGGGAGGCCGCGCCGAGCACCAGCCAGAGTCGCCGGAACGGGCGGATCCGCAACACGGCCCGCAGGGCCTGGTAGCCGGTGCGGTCGACCTGGGCCGCCGCCTTCGGCAGGGGCGTGCCCGGTACGGCGCCCCCCGCACTGCTCTGATCGGCGTCGATGGCCGTACCTCCCCGTCCGGCCCAGGCCTGGGCTCCCCCGGAACACACTCTAAATCGTGGCGAAGGCCGGCCCCACCCCGACATTTCCCTGATCCGAGCCTAGGCGGGCCCCGGCACACCGCCGGCCGGAGGGCTGGCGCCGCCGGGGGTGCGCCGACCGGCGGGCGCGGCGCGACACTCGAACGGGGGATGGGAAACGGCACGCCGCGCGCCATATGCGAATGTCTTTCGGGTCACCCGGCCGTCGGGTTAGCGTGCTGCGGTGTCCACCAAACGCGACAAGCTACGCGAACGGCTCGACGGGGCCACGGCGCACCTCGAACCCCCCTTCGCGGTGGTCGACCTGACCGCCTTCGACGCCAACGCCGCCGCCCTGGCCGGGCGCGCCAACGGCAAACCCGTACGCGTGGCGAGCAAGTCGGTCCGCTGCCGGGCCCTGCTCGACCGGGCACTCGCCACGGCGGGCTGGCGCGGGGTGATGGCGTACACGCTGCCCGAGGCGATCTGGCTGGTCCGGGCCGGCGTGAGCCGCGACGTGCTGGTGGCGTACCCGACGGCGGACCGGGCCGCGCTCGGCACGCTGGTCGAGGACGCCGAGCTGGCCGAGGCGATCACGATCATGGTGGACGACGCCGCCCAGCTCGACCTGGTCGACGCGGTCGCCGCCGCGGACCGGCGCGCCCCGGTCCGGGTCTGCCTGGAGCTGGACGCGTCCTGGCGACCGCTGCGCGGCGGGCCGGGCGGGCGGCTGCACGTCGGCGTGCGCCGCTCGCCGCTGCACAGCGCCGAGGCCGCCGGCGCGTTCGCCGCCGAGATCACCGGCCGCGCCGGGTTCCGGCTGGTCGGCCTGATGGCGTACGAGGCGCAGATCGCCGGCCTCGGCGACGCGCCGCCCCGGCGGGCGCTGCGCGCCGCGGCGATCCGGGGCCTCCAGGGCCGCTCGTACCGCGACCTGCTGGAACGGCGCGGCGCCGCCGTGCGGGCGGTACGGGAACACGCCGAGCTGGAGTACGTCAACGGCGGCGGTACCGGCAGCGTCGCGCTGACCGGCGCCGACCCGGCGGTAACCGAGATCACCGCCGGGTCGGGGCTCTACGGTCCCACCCTCTTCGACGGGTACCGCGCCTGGCGCCCCACCCCGTCGGCCTTCTTCGTCCTGCCGGTGGTACGCCGCCCCGGCCCAGGGGTCGCCACCGTCCTCGGCGGCGGTTGGATCGCCTCGGGACCGGCCGAGTCGACCCGGCTGCCCACCCCCTGGCTCCCGCCCGGGCTGCGGCTCACCGGCACGGAGGGCGCCGGCGAGGTGCAGACGCCGCTGACCGGGGCGGCGGCCGACGCGCTCACCGTCGGCGACCGGGTCTGGTTCCGCCACGCCAAGGCGGGCGAGCTCTGCGAGCACGTCAACGAGCTGCACCTGGTCGAGGGAGACCGGGTGGTCGGGTCGGTGCCGACGTACCGGGGCGAGGGGCACGCCTTCCTCTGACCGCCGCTCCGCGCTTCTTGCGGGGCCGCGCTTCCTGCGGGTCCGGGCGCCGGGCCGCGCGGCGTCTTGCGCGCCGGGCCGGCTCGCTGCGCCGCGCCGGTATCCGATCCGGTAACTGAGCTGCCCGTGCAGCCGGCCCGCCGCATAGCTGGACGAGGCCAGCAGGAGCACGAGAAAGATCGCGAAGAAGG
>NZ_JBFAPK010000057.1:0-41584 GCF_040676675.1 Micromonospora sp. NPDC049559
GCCAGGGCGGCGGTCGTCTCGGCGAGCCGTTCGGGGTCGTCGGTGGGCCGGAACGACGCGACGAAGAGCACCGCCGCGTCGGTCAGCTCGGCGGCCGGCCGGGGGAGCGCTCGCCGGGATGCCGCCCGACCCGACGCCGCCGGCGGGCGCGCCGCCCGGTCCGGCGCCGAAGGTCGCAACGCCGCCGGGGGCGAAGCCGGCCGGGGGAGCGCTCGCCGGGGCCGGTGCCGGCGGGGTCGGGGCGGCCGTGGCCGTCCGGCCCCGGCTCACCGCGGCCCCCAGGAGCAGGCCGATGCCGCCCGCGTGCCAGACCCCCAGCAGGGCTCCCACGCCGATGCTGATCGGCCCGAACTGGCTCGCCGAGAGGTGCCGGTCTGTGATGATCCAGGGGACCGCGATCTGCCAGGCCGACGTCATCAGCGTGCCGATCAGCAGCATCCCGATGCCGGCGACGGCGAGCGAGAAGGGCCGCCCGGGCCGGTTCCGGCGGCGTACGACGACCAGGACCAGCCCCGCCAGCAGTACCAGCATCATCGGCGACTGCACGACCAACTGCGTGGCCAGGGCGCTCAGTTCCAGCACTCTTTCTCCGTTCTGTCCCGTGCTCGGTGACCCGTCCGGCCGGGGGTGTCGTACCGGGCGCGCCGCGCCCGCGGCCGGCACCGCCGAGTGGCCGGGGTCACCGTACCGAGGGGATGCCACGGGCGCGGAACCCGGGCGCGGCGCGCCGTGCCCACCCGCTGGGACCGGCGGCTGTGCGAGGCCGCGTACGGTCCGGGCCAGGGCCTAGCATGTGCCGATGAGCCTGACCTTCGTTACCGAGCCGGTGCGGGTACGGGCGCCGGCGACCAGTGCGAATCTCGGGCCGGGCTTCGACGCGCTGGGCCTCGCGCTCGCGCTCTACGACGACGTGACCGCCCGGGTGGCGCCGGCCGGCTGCCGGGTGCGGGTGACCGGCGAGGGCGCCGAGGAGCTGCCCGGCGACGACACCCACCTGGTGGTGCGGGCGATGCGGGCCACCTTCGACGTGCTCGGGGGCCAGCCGCGCGGCCTGGTGGTGGAGTGCGTCAACCGGATCCCGCAGGCGCGCGGCCTCGGCTCCTCCTCGGCCGCGATCGTCGCCGGGGTGCTGCTGGCCCGCGCCCTGGTCCGCGACGGCGAGCGGCTGCTGGACGAGGCGGCGACGCTGCGGCTCGCGGCGCGGCTGGAGGGCCATCCGGACAACGTCGCGCCCTGCCTGCTCGGCGGCTTCACCATCGCCTGGACCGAGGGGGAGCGGACGGCTGCTCGGCCCGAGGGGGAGCGGGCGGCCGGGGTCGCCGGTGCCGCCGGGGCCGCTGTGGCGCCCGTGACGGAGGGGACCGTTGGGACGCCGGCCGTCTCGCTCGCCTCGCCAGCGGGGGCCGCCGGGGCGCGGGCGGTCTCGCTCGCGCCGGCGGCGGGGGTGCGGCCCGTGGTCTTCGTACCCGTGGAGCGGGGGCTGACCGCCCATGCCCGGGCGGCGTTGCCGGCGTCCGTGCCGCATCCGGACGCCGCCCGCAACGCGGGACGCGCGGCGCTGTTGGTGCACGCGCTCACCGCCGCTCCCGGGTTGCTCTATCCGGCCACCGAGGATCACCTGCACCAGCGGTACCGCGCAGCGGGCATGCCGGGAACGTACGCGCTGGTCACGGCGTTGCGTACGGAGGGAGTGGCCGCGGTGGTGAGCGGCGCCGGACCCACGGTGCTGGCGCTCTCCGAACTGCCCGAGGGATTCGAACCGGGAATGGGTTGGACCGCCCTGCCGTTGCCGATAGACGTCAACGGTGCCCGGGTCTATGGGGGTAGACTGGGACACGCCGAGCGGGACCCTGTTGCCGCAGGTCGGAAGAGTTGATTACGCTCTAGACTTAGCACAGCCGCGAAGCACCGCGATCTCTGCGGGTCGGCGCACCCCCGAAGCTTTCGGCGGTTAGCGCGTCTCACCCCTGCCTAGGCCCACGCCGCACCGCAGTTCTCCACAGGTCGCCGCAGACGGCGAGACCTGCTCACCGATGTCTGGTGAGTCGGGAAACCGACCGGCTGCTGTGTTACAGACTCCCGCGACGCGTCATGCGAGGCGGGTGCACCGAGGCCGCCCGGCCACCTAGCTTCCAGTCCCGGGCAGCCCCGGCCTATCGAGGGAAGGAATCCATTGAGCGACACCACCGACGTGACGTCGGATGTTTCCAACGTCGCTGGCGAAGCCACCGCAGGTCCCGCCCGCCGTCGGCGGACCGGCACCGGTCTGTCGGCGATGCTGCTGCCAGAGCTGCAGAGCCTGGCCGCGTCGCTCGGCATCTCCGGTACGGCCCGGATGCGCAAGGGCGAGCTGATCGCCGCCATCTCCGAGCGGCAGGGCGGCAACGCCGCGGCCGCCGGTAGCGCCCCGCGTCCGCGTGCAGAGGTCGCGGCAGCCGCCGCTCCGGCTCGGGACGAGGTACGCGCCGAGGTGCGCGACAGCGGGGACCGGGCGGAGGTCGATCGGCGCGGTGCCGACGCGGCCGCAGTGCAGACCGCGGAGCCGACCGAGGCCGTCGAGGGGCGCACCCGCGGATCCCGCCGGTCGCGGAGTTCGGTCGCGACGGCCGAGCCGCGTACCGACGAGGCGCCGGCGGCCACCGAGCCGGCCGAGCGGAACGAGCGCGGCGAGCGCGGCGAGGGCCGCAACGGCCGGGAGCGGGGCGAGCGCGGTGAGCGCGGCGACCGGGGCGAGCGCGCGGAGCGCGGCGACCGGAACGAGCGTGGTGGCCAGCGCGACAACCGCGACAACCGGGACAACGACGGCGAGGACGACGGCGAGGGCGGCGGACGCCGCAGCCGGCGCAGCCGGTTCCGGGACCGTCGGCGTGGCCGGGGCGAGCGCGCCGAGGGCGGCGAGAGCGGCCGGGAGCCGCAGGTCAACGAGGACGACGTCCTCGTACCGGTGGCCGGCATCATCGACGTGCTCGACAACTACGCGTTCGTGCGCACCACCGGGTACCTCTCCGGCCCGAACGACGTGTACGTCTCCATGTCGCAGGTGAAGAAGTACGGCCTGCGCCGCGGCGACGCGGTCACGGGCGCGGTACGGACGGCCCGCGAGGGCGAGCAGCGGCGGGACAAGTACAACCCGCTGGTCCGGCTCGACACCATCAACGGGATGGACCCGGACGAGGCCAAGCGGCGCCCGGAGTTCTACAAGCTGACCCCGCTCTACCCGCAGGAGCGCCTGCGGCTGGAGACGGAGCCGCACATCCTCACCACCCGCGTGATCGACCTGGTCATGCCGATCGGCAAGGGCCAGCGGGCGCTGATCGTCTCCCCGCCCAAGGCGGGTAAGACGATGGTGTTGCAGGCGATCGCGAACGCGATCACCCACAACAACCCGGAATGTCACCTGATGGTGGTGCTCGTCGACGAGCGCCCCGAAGAGGTGACCGACATGCAGCGCTCGGTCAAGGGCGAGGTGATCGCCGCGACGTTCGACCGGCCGCCGCAGGACCACACCACGGTCGCGGAGCTGGCGATCGAGCGGGCGAAGCGGCTGGTCGAGCTGGGTCACGACGTGGTCGTCCTGCTCGACTCGGTGACGCGGCTCGGCCGGTCGTACAACCTGGCCGCGCCGGCCAGCGGCCGGATCATGTCCGGCGGTATCGACTCGACCGCGCTCTACCCGCCGAAGCGGTTCCTCGGCGCGGCGCGCAACATCGAGAACGGCGGCTCCCTGACCATCCTCGCCACCGCGCTGGTGGAGACCGGATCCATGATGGACACGGTCATCTTCGAGGAGTTCAAGGGCACCGGCAACGCGGAGCTGAAGCTGGACCGGAAGATCGCCGACAAGCGGGTCTTCCCGGCGATCGACATCCACCCGTCCGGCACCCGCAAGGAGGAGATCCTGCTGGCGCCGGAGGAGTTGGCGATCACGCACAAGCTGCGCAAGGTGCTGCACTCGCTGGACTCGCAGGCGGCGCTGGATCTCCTGCTGGACCGGCTCAAGCAGTCCCGGACCAACATCGAGTTCCTGATGCAGATCGCCAAGTCGACACCGGGGGAGTAGTCCGCCGGGTGACCACGCCGGAGGGGCGTGGACCGGATCGCCGTTCGCGATCGGGTCCGCGCCCCTTCTGCCGTCCGCCCCCGCCACCCGCCCCCGCCCCGTCGATCTAGGGCAAATCCACGTGATTGGAGATCAGCTAACGCGGATTTGCCCTAGATCGACGGGGCGGGGGCCGGGGTCAGAAGTCGCCCTCGGCGACCTGGAAGACCGTCAGCCCGAGGTCCCGCCACATGCGGACCACCTGCTGGCGGTCGTCGAAGACCCCGACCACCCGGTAACGGTCCCGGATCTCCCGATCGAAGATCTCGCGCTTGACGACGGAGTCCTTGCGCCGGTCGCCCTCCGCCCGCATGTAGAGCGCGAGGTACGGCACCCCCACGTGCAGGTCGAGCCACGCCTCGGTCGTCTCCCGGCAGGAGTCGTCCCGCCCGGAGCAGAAGACCACGCCGTACCCGGCGGAGTGCATGGCCCGTACCGCCGCGATCACCGACTGGTTCGGCAGGTCCTCGCCGACCCGGCTCATGTCGTACGGGCTGCGCCCGTGCATCAACGCGACCGTGCCGTCGATGTCGACCAGCACCACCTCCGGCGCGTCGCCGGGCGGGGTGTAGACCCGCGCCGGCCCGCCCGGCTGGACGTACGGGACGGGCAGCGGCAGACTCCGGCCGGCCAGGTACCGCTCGTGCATCCGCCGGATCGCCGCCTCGCCGACCCGGTCCTCTTCCGGCCGGTCGGCGTCCCGGCGGACGCACTCGTCGACCGGTACGTCGGTGAAGTCGTGCACCTCGAAGCTGGCGCCGAAGCGCGCGGCCAGCTCGGCCCACTCCCGTACCGTCTTGGCGCGCAGGTTGGTGTCGTCCACGCAGACGTCCACCCGCGCCCGCAGCAGCGCCTCGACCTGCGCGCGCTGGGCGGTGGTGACCTGCCCCTCGGCCCACTGGGTGAAGAGCCGCTCGCCGTGCAGCATGCGCCGCAGGTCGTCCCGGTTGACCCGGACCACGCCCGGCTGGAGCTTGCGGGCGAAGGTGGTCTTGCCGGAGGCCGGCAGGCCGCGGGTGACGATCAGTCGGGTCATCAGGAGTCCTGCTCGGAGTCGTACGGGGTCAGCTCGGCGGCCGGACGGACCTGGCGCCAGAGCAGCGGCCGGTAGTCCTTGCCGTCCAGCCGCAGGAAGAGGGCCTTGCGGTCCGGGTAGCTCCGGACCCGCTCGGCGAAGTCCCGCCGGCTCCAGCCCGCCGGCAGGGTGCCCAGGATCTCACCGTACGCCGCCTCGATCCGGGCGGCGTGCGCCTCCACGGAGGCGGTCAGCTCCTCGGCCACCCCGCGTACCCAGGCGTGGAACTCGTCGGGCAGCGGCTCGGCGAGCGCGTCGAGGCTGCCGCCGCTGACGAGGACGTCCCAGACGGCGCGGGCGTTGAGGCCGGTCACCAGCCGGTGCAGCCGCAGGTACTCGGCGTACTTGATCTTCACTCGCTGGTCGGTGTCCGGCCAGTGCACCACCAGCCCCTCCCGGTTCGGGCGGGGCGGGGCCGCGAGCGCCTCGGCCAGCGTGCCGTACGGCAGCCGCTCGACCACCGGACCCGGCCAGTCCGGCACGGCCTCCGGGCCGTACGTGCGGCCGGTGGCGATCTCGACGGCGCCCAGCAGCACCAGGTCGTCCAGGCCCTGGTAGTCGAGCACGATCCGGTTCGCCGGGTAGATCACCTCGGTGAGCACGGTGAGGCCCGGCGGCGGCGCGAATCCGGCGTACCGCTCGCGCAGCAGCCGGGTCGCGTGCCGCGCCTGGGCGGAGGCGAACGACCCGCGGGTGGCCACCGCGAGGCCGTCGCGGGCGGGGTAGAGGATGCCGAGCGAGCCGTCGGACTTGTCCGTCACCACGGCCGGCGCCTGCCAGCGCGGCAGCGGCGCGCCGGGCTGGTCGTGGTTGAAGAACTTCGGGAAGGGCCGCGCCAGGACCGCCCCGGTCACCTCGTCGACGATCAGGCCGCGGCAGGCGAGGGTCACGGGCGTCCAGGCGTTCGTGTACGTGCACGCCTCGGTGTAGTTGTAGATCAGCAGCGGTGCGTCGGGATGGCGCTGGGCGCGTACGAGACCGGCCGCGACGGCCTCGGCCAGGGCGGCGGGATCGAGTACGGCGTGCAGCGGGGTCACCGGGGTGAGGGCGGCGGTCACGGGGCATGCCTTCCGGCGGGGCGGGAATGCTGTCGGGGTTGATCACGTTATCCATGCCGGACCAGGAGTGTCAGCCCGATTTCGTCCGGGCCGGCGCCCTCTGGCAGACTGGCCAGTCGGCCACCGGTTCCGGTTCACGCCAGAGTTCGGCACGCGATCGTGACGAGCGGTGACGGCGACCCGGCGACCACCGCAGAGAGGACCGAAGCGACATGAAGCCCAACATCCACCCCGAGTACGTCACCACCGAGGTCTCGTGCTCGTGCGGCAACACCTTCACGACCCGCAGCACGGCCAAGGGCGGGCAGATCCACGTCGAGACCTGCAGCGCCTGCCACCCGTTCTACACCGGCAAGCAGCGTGTCCTCGACACCGCCGGTCGGGTCGCCAAGTTCCAGCAGAAGTACGCGAACGTCCAGGCCAAGAAGGCCAAGTAGCAACTCCGACGGCGCCCGTGTCCGGTTTCGCACCGGACACGGGCGCCGTCCGTATGGCGGCGGGTTTCGGGTGTCGGCGCTTTCCGCCCAGGACGGGTGCCGAGCCACCCAGGGCGGGTGTCGAGTAGGGCGAGGGAGTACGAGCGTGAGCGAGCGGGTCAACCGGCCCCGGGCCGGCGGCGAGCGGACCGGGGCGCGGCGATGAGCAGCGAGCGGCTCGCCGCGCTCCTGGAGGAGTACGCGGAACTGGAGAAGCGGCTCGCCGATCCGGCGATCCACGCCGACCAGAACACCGCCCGCCGGGTCGGCCGGCGCTTCGCCGAGCTCACCCCGATCCACAAGGCCGCCGGCGAGTTGGACCAGGCCCGGGCCGACCTGGCCGCCGCCCGCGAGCTGGCGGCTGAGGACCCGTCCTTCGCCACCGAGGCGGAGACCCTCGCGGCCGGACTGCCGGCGCTGGAGCAGCGCCTCGCCGAGCTGCTCATGCCGCGCGACCCGCACGACGCCAAGGATGTGATCGTCGAGATCAAGGCGGGCGAGGGCGGCGAGGAGTCGGCGCTCTTCGCGGGCGACCTGCTCCGGATGTACCTGCGCTACGCCGAGCGGCGCGGCTGGGTCACCGAGGTGCTGGACGCGCAGGACTCGGACCTCGGCGGGGTCAAGGACGTCTCGCTCGCGGTCAAGACGCGCGGCGTCCCGGAGGGCGGCAACGGCGTCTGGTCACGGTTGAAGTGGGAGGGCGGCGTGCACCGGGTCCAGCGGGTTCCGGTGACCGAGTCGCAGGGGCGCATCCACACCAGCGCCGCCGGGGTGCTGGTGCTGCCCGAGGCCGAGGAGGTCGACGTCACCATCGACCCCAACGACCTGCGCATCGACGTCTACCGTTCGTCCGGTCCGGGCGGGCAGTCCGTCAACACCACCGACTCGGCGGTACGGATCACCCACCTGCCGACCGGGATCGTGGTCTCCTGCCAGAACGAGAAGAGCCAGCTGCAGAACCGGGAGCAGGCGATGCGGATCCTGCGTGCCCGGCTGCTGGCCGCGGCCCAGGAGCAGGCCGACGCCGCGGCCTCCGACGCGCGCCGCTCGCAGGTGCGTACCGTCGACCGCTCCGAGCGGATCCGCACCTACAACTTCCCGCAGAACCGGATCACCGATCACCGGATCGGCTACACCGCCTACAACCTGGACCTGGTGCTCGCGGGCGACCTCGACGGGGTGCTCGACGCGCTGAGCGAGGCGGACCGGTCGGCGCGGCTCGCCGGGGAGACGGAGCTGGCCCGCCGCTGAGCCGGGCAGGGACGTACCGCGCGGCCGGGTAGCGGTCGGGCGCGCGGCTGGGTGGCGGTCCGCACCGCCGAGCCGGGTAGCGGTCTGGCGCGCCGGTCCGCGCCGCCGAGCGGGGTCTCGGCGCGGGGGTGCCTCGGCCCGGCGCGCTCAGGAGGCGAGGCGGGGGCGGGCCTTGGCCCGGAGCATCTCCCGGTCGGCCAGCTCGAAGGCGGTACGTAGCCCGCCCGGCCCGGCGACCTCGGCGAAGCCGACGGTGACGCCGACCGGCGTACCGGGGACCAGCGACTCCCAGTCCTCCGCGTGCACGGCCGCCGTGATTCGCCGGCTCACCTCCGCGGCCTCGGCCATGCCGGCGCCGGGCAGCACCACCACGAACTCGTCGCCGCCGTAGCGCGCCACGAAGTCGCCCCGGCGCATCACCCGGTTGATCACGCCCGCCACCCGTTGCAGTACCAGATCGCCGGAGTGGTGGCCGTGGGCGGTGTTCACGGCCTTGAACCCGTCCAGGTCGCAGACCCCGAGCGCGGCGCGTTCGCCCCGGCCCACCATCGCCGCCACGTACCGTTCCAGCCGGCGCCGGTTGGGCAGGCCGGTGAGCGGATCGGTCAGCGCCTCACCCTCGTACCGGGCCGCCTCGCGGCGCATCTCCTCGTGGTCGAGCCGGGCGGCGATCCCGTCCACGTAGACGTCGCGCAGCCGGTCCAGCCGCTGGGCGGCGAGCCGGAAGGCGTGCCGGTCGGCCGCGTGCGCCGCCGCGTGGTCGCCCGCCCGGGCGTAGGTCAGGCTCAACAGCCGGGCGTGCTCGGCCGCGCCGAGCGTCTCCGCGCCGACGGTGGCGGTCCGCAGCCGGGCCATCGCCTCGATCGGTCGCCCGCCGGCGATGGCGAGGCAGGCCGCACCGAGCAGGCGCATGTCGCGTACCCGGGAGCTGTCCCCGCCCCGGGAGAGCAGGGTGGCCGGCTCGGCGCCGGCGGCGGACTCCCGCGCGTCGCCGAGCGCGGCCCGGCGGGCCACCGAGTAGCCGTACGCGGCGAGGCCGCTGGGGCGCAGCCGGTCGGTGGTCCCGCTCTCCAGGAAGCGTTCGAGGTCGCTGCCCATGTCGCGGAGCACCCGCAGGCAGCCGTCGCTGTCGCCGTTGTGGTCGAGCGCGACGGCGTTGCGCAGCCGGATCCCGGGCGCCGCGAACGTCTCCTCCGGGATGCCGGCGGCGAGGCCGAGCTGGCGGGCGCGTTCGATCGCGCTCAGCGCGTAGCCGTGGAAGCTGAGGTACGAGTACGCCATGGCGAGGTCGTGCCAGCCCCAGGCGGTCTCCCGGTCCGGGTCCTCGACCGCGCCGAGCGCCCGGGCGCCCTGGACCAGGTGGGTGACGCAGCGGTCGAGCGCGCCCTGGTGGTGCGCGGCGAGCGCGGCCAGCGCGTGCAGGTGCCCGTGCAGGTACGGCTCGGTGAGGTCGCGGGCGGCGTCGAAGGCCTGCTCGACGGCGGTGGTGAACTCCGCCGTGCGGCCCAGGTTGATCACCGCGGAGAGCCGCTGGAGCAACGCGTCGGCCCGCGTGTACGGGTCGTCGGAGGTCTTCAGCACCTGGTCGAGCAGGAGCGACGCGTCGGCGGACCGGCTGCTCTCCTGGAGCGCACGGGCCTGCCGGAGGACATCGGCCTGGTCGACGACCCGGTCGAGCCAGCTCACGCAACCTCCTGAAGATCCGGCGAGCCAGAGCGTGCGGTACCCACGGGGCGACGGTGCCGGCCGCCGTCCATGATTATGTCGTGACCCGTATCGTCGAACAGCCCGCCGAAGGGCCGAAAAGGCAGCGGCCGCAGGGGCCGGTGGCCCGCTCGGCCGAGGTGCTGGCCAGGGCCGGGATCGGCCCGGCGCGGGTGGAGGCGGAGCTGCTGGCGGCGCACGTGCTGGCGGTGCCCCGGGGCCGGCTCTTGCTCGCGGACGGCTTCACGCCGGAGCAGCTCGCCGGCTACGAGGAACTGGTCTCCCGCCGGGCGCGCCGCGAGCCCCTGCAACACCTGCTCGGTTCGGCGGCCTTCCGGTACCTGGAGCTGGCGGTCGGGCCGGGCGTCTTCGTACCGCGCCCGGAGACCGAGCTGCTCGCCGGCTGGGGGATCGACCGGGCCCGGGAGGTGCTGGCGGAGCGGGGCGAGGTCACCGTGGTCGACCTGTGCAGCGGTACGGGGGCGATCGCGCTGTCGGTGGCGCACGAGGTACCGGCCGCGGCGGTGACCGCCGTCGAGCGGGCCGCCCCGGCGCTGGAGTGGCTGCGCCGCAACGCCGCCGAGCGGGCGGCCGCCGGCGACCGGCCGGTCGAGGTGGTCGCCGCGGACGTGACCCGGCCCGGGCTGTTGGCGGGGCTCGCGGGGCGGGTCGACGTGGTGCTCTGCAACCCGCCGTACGTCCCGGAGGGAACCGTCGTGGGACCGGAGGTGGCCGGGTACGACCCGGCGGACGCCGTCTTCGGCGGCCCGGACGGGCTGGCGGTGATCCGGCCGCTGGTCGACCGGGTGGCCGAGCTGCTCCGCCCCGGCGGCGCGTTCGGCGTGGAGCACGACGACACCCACGGCGAGGCGGTACCGGCCCTGCTGGGGGTGGGCGGGCGGTTCGTCGGGATCGAGGAGCGGCACGACCTTGCCGGTCGTCCCCGGTTCGTCACCGCCGTCCGGGCCGGCGCGCCCACCGCGTGACCGGGTCGCCGCGCGGGCGTGGCAGACTGACTTCCCGTGATGCTCTATGACTGTCGGTCCCTCGCGGAGCGGGACCGTGGCATCGCCGCGGCGATCGAGGCGGTCAAGAACGGCGAGCTCGTCGTCCTCCCGACCGACACGGTGTACGGCATCGGGGCCGATGCCTTCACCCCGTACGCGGTCACGGCGCTGCTGAACGCGAAGGGTCGCGGCCGCAACGTGCCGCCCCCGGTGCTGGTGGGCTCCCGGCACACCCTCGACGGACTGGTCTTCTCGCTCCCGCCGGTCGCCCGCGACCTGGTCGAGGCCTTCTGGCCCGGCGCGCTCACGGTGGTGGTCGAGCACTCGCCGAGCCTGCAGTGGGACCTCGGCGACACCGGAGGCACGGTGGCGGTGCGGATGCCGCTGCACCCGGTCGCGCTGGAGGTGCTCCGGGAGACCGGTCCGATGGCCGTCTCGTCGGCCAACAAGCACGGTCAGCCGGCCGCGGTCACCGCCGAGGAGGCCCGCGACCAGCTCGGCTACTCGGTGCGTACCTACCTGGAGGCGGGGCCCTGCCCCGACCCGGTGCCCAGCACGATCGTCGACGTCACCGGCGAGGTGCCGCGGGTACTGCGGGCCGGCGCGATCCCGTTGCAGAAGCTGCGGGACGTCGTGCCGGACATCCAGGGCCAGGAGTCCTGAGTGCCGCCCTTCACCGTCCTGCACGTCTGCATGGGGAACATCTGCCGCTCCCCGATGGCGGAGCGGCTGCTCGCCCTCGCGGTACTGCGCCGGGTGGAGCGGCTCGCGGGCGAGGGCGGGCCGGCCGGCGGCGCCCCGGGCGGAACCGAGCCGGCCGACCTGGCCGAGACGCTGGTGCACAGCCACAGCGCCGGTACCGGTGGCTGGCACGCGGGCGAGGAGATGAACCCGCCCGCGGCCCGGCAGGTCCAGCGGCGCGGGGGCGACGTGACCGGCTTTCTCGCCCGCAAGCTGCGCTCCGACCAGATCGACGCCGCCGACCTGGTGCTGACGGCCACGGCCGACCAGCAGGAGTACGTGCTGGCGCTGCGGCCCGACGCCGCCGACCGGACCTTCGTGCTCGGCGAGTTCGGCCGGTTGCTCGCCGCGCTGGACCCGGCGGCGCTGCCGCCGGCGGAGCCGACCCCCGAGGAGGTCTACGCGCGCGGGGTCGCCCTGGTCGCGGCGGCGGCCGCGGCCCGGCAGGGCGAGTCGCCGCTGCCCGGGGACGACCTCGACGACCCGTGGGGGCGGGGCGACCAGTGTTTCACCCGGGTGGCCGACGAGATCGAGACCACCGTGCAGCCGCTGGCGGCCGTGCTCCTGCCCTGACCGGGTCGCCGCCCGGCGGCAACCCGCCCGCGCGGGGAGCGTGCCGCTGGGTGCGGCTGTGACGGTCCTGTGTACCGGCCCACAATCTGCTGGTTATTGCGCAGAAAGCGGGCGCAAGGCGGCCATTCTCGGGCACTGTTGACGAGTTCTCACCTTGGAACCCGTCCGAGAGGTGACGCATGTCCGCCCGATCCCGCTCCGGCAAGCTGGCCACGCTGCTCCTGACCGGGGCGCTGGCCGGCCTGGTCGTGGCCGCCGTCGCGCTCCCGGCCAACCTGCTGGTGGGGCGGGGGCTGAACCTGATGAGCATGGCGTACGAGGACCTGCCGAGCGACCTGAAGACGCCGCCGACGGCGCAGCGCTCGTACCTCTACGCCAACGACGGCAAGACCCTGGTCACCTCCTTCTACACGGAGAACCGGACGGACGTGCCGCTGGACGCCGTCGCGCCGACCATGCGGCAGGCGATGGTGGCCGCCGAGGACACCCGCTTCTACCAGCACGGCGGGGTCGACCTGCGCAGCGTGGTCCGGGCCCTGGTGGCCAACCGGGGCGGCGAGGTACGCCAGGGCGCCTCGACCCTGACCATGCAGTACGTCCGCAACGTGCTCAAGACCGACCCGAACCTGACGCCCGAGCAGCGGGAGGCGGCCACCGCCACCACGTTCGGCCGCAAGGTCCAGGAGATGCGGTACGCGCTGACGCTGGAGAAGGAGCTCTCCAAGGACGAGATCCTGAACCGCTACCTGAACATCGCCTACTTCGGGGCCGGGGCGTACGGCATCTCGGCGGCGAGCGAACGCTACTTCTCCAAGCCACCGGGTCAGCTGACCCTTGCCGAGTCGGCGACGCTCGCCGGGCTGGTGCAGTCCCCGGACACCGACGACCCGATCGACAACGACCCGGCGGCGGCGCTGGGGCGCCGGTCGTACGTGCTGGACCAGATGGCTCGGATGAAGGTGATCTCGCCGGCCGACGCGGAGCGGGCCAAGGCCGGGCCGCTCGGACTGCACCCGAAGAACGAGCCGAGCGGCTGCGCCGCCACCGGCGTCGAGCACCCCGACTGGGGCTTCTTCTGCGACTACTTCGTGCAGTGGTGGGACACCCAGCCGGCCTTCGGCAAGACGGTGGCCGAGCGGGAGCAGGCGCTGCGGCAGGGCGGCTACACGATCGTCAGCTCGCTCGACCCGGACATCCAGGCCAAGGCCGTGCAGCAGGCGCTGACGGTGTACGGCTACAACAACAAGCGGGCGGTACCGATGGCGGTGGTGCAGCCCGGTACCGGCCGGGTGCTGTCGCTCGCGGTGAACCGGCACTACAGTCTCGACCCCAACCCGAAGGGGCAGAAGACCTACCCGAACACGGTCAACCAGCTCGTGGCCGGTGGCGGCACCATCGAGGGGTACCAGGCGGGCTCGACGTTCAAGATGTTCACCATGCTCGCCGCGCTGGAGGCCGGCGCGCCGCTGAACACCGGCTTCGACTCGCCGTCGCGGCTGCTCACGAACTACCCGGTGAGCGGGCCCGCGAGCTGCGGCGGTTACTGGTGCCCGTCGAACGCCAACCCGTCGTGGATGGACGGGTACCGCACCATGTGGACGGGCTTCGGGCGCTCGGTCAACACGTACTTCGTCCAGCTGGAGCAGCAGGTCGGCGCCGACAAGGCGGTGGCGATGGCGCAGCGGCTGGGGATCAGGTTCCGTGCCGCGAACGACGCCAAGCTGGCCCGGGACGGGGCGCGCGGCTGGGGCGCCTTCACCCTCGGCGTGGCCGCCACGACCCCGCTCGACCTCGCCAACGCGTACGCGACCGTGGCGGCCGAGGGGACGTACTGCGCGCCGCTGCCGGTCAACTCGATCACCGACTCGGCCGGTCACGTCGCCGCCGCCGGCAACCCGTCCTGCAAGCGGGTGCTCGAACCGGACATCGCCCGGGCCGCGACCGACGCCGCCCGCTGCCCGGTGGGCGACCAGTCGACGTACCGCACCTGTGACGGCGGCACCGCCACCCAGGTGCACGACATCATGGGCGGGCGCCCGGTGGCCGGCAAGACCGGCAGCTCGGAGGAGAACGCGACCGAGACGTTCGCGATGTTCACCCCGCAGCTCGCGGCGGCGGCCATCGCGGCGAACCCGGACGACCCGGGCGACCACGTCGGGTCGGCGATCCAGCTCAACGTGGTCGACGCGGTCGCCCGTACGCTGGCCGCCGCGCTGAAGGGCGAGCCGCAGGTGGACTTCAAGTCGCCGAGCATGGCCACCGCGTTCGGGCTGAACTGAGCCCGGTCGGGACACCACCTAGACTCGTCGCTGTGAACCCGACCAGCACCGACACCTTCTGGGGGCCGGACTTCGAGCAGCTGCGGGCGACCGACCCGGAGATCGCCTCGGTGGTCCTCGGCGAGTTGGACCGCCTCCGCGGCGGCCTGCAGCTGATCGCCAGCGAGAACCTCACCTCGCCCGCGGTGCTGGCCGCGCTCGGCTCGACCCTGACGAACAAGTACGCCGAGGGCTATCCCGGCCGGCGCTACTACGGCGGTTGCGCCGAGGTCGACCGGGCCGAGGAGATCGGCGTGGCGCGGGCCCGCGAGCTCTTCGACGCCGAGCACGCCAACCTGCAGCCGCACTCGGGCGCGAGCGCCAACCTGGCCGCGTACGCCGCGCTGGTGCAGCCGGGGGACACGGTGCTGGCGATGGACCTGCCGCACGGCGGGCACCTGACCCACGGCAGCCGGGTGAACTTCTCGGGTCGGTGGTTCGCCACGGTCGGCTACCACGTCCGGCAGGACACCGAGTTGATCGACTACGACGAGGTGCGGGACCTGGCCCTCGAACACCGGCCGAAGATGATCATCTGCGGCGCCACCGCGTATCCGCGTCTGATCGACTTCGCCCGGTTCCGGGAGATCGCCGACGAGGTCGACGCGTACCTGATGGTCGACGCCGCGCATTTCATCGGGCTGGTCGCCGGGCGCGCGATCCCCTCTCCGGTGCCGTACGCCGACGTCGTCTGTGCCACCACCCACAAGGTGCTGCGCGGCCCGCGCGGCGGCATGATCCTCTGCCGCGAGTCGCTGGCCGAGCGGATCGACAAGGCGGTCTTCCCGTTCACCCAGGGCGGTCCGCTGATGCACGCGGTCGCGGCGAAGGCGGTCGCGTTGCGCGAGGCCGCGCTGCCGGAGTTCCAGGCGTACGCCGCCCAGGTGGTCCGCAACGCCCAGGCGCTCGCCGCCGGGCTGGCGGCCGAGGGGATGCGTCCCGTCTCCGGCGGTACCGACACCCACCTGACCCTGGTCGACCTGCGCGAGCTGGGGGTGACCGGGCGGCTCGCCGAGGAGCGCTGCGACGCCGCGCGGATCACGCTGAACAAGAACGCCATCCCGTACGACCCGCAGAAGCCGATGACGGCCTCGGGGATCCGGGTCGGTACCGCGAGCGTCACCACCCAGGGGATGCGGGAGCCGGAGATGCGCCAGATCGCCACCCTGATCTCCCGCGCGGTGCGCACCGATCCGGCCGGGCCGGGCGGTACCGAGACGCTGGCCGACCTGGCCAGCGAGGTCGGCGAGCTGGTGGCGCGCTTCCCGGTGTACCCGCGTGGCTGAGCGCGCGGGCACCGACGTGCGGGCCGCCGGCTCGATCGACCCGGCGGCGTCGGACGACCGCCGGTGGAGATTGCGACATTTGCCGGTTCTACTGGGCGTGTCGGGCGTCGCGCTGGTCGTGGCGGCCGTTCTCGGCGGACTGCTCGCCGGCGGCGTCGGCGCGGTCGGGGCCCCGATCGGCGTCGCGATCGTCACTCTCAGCTACACGCTCTCCACGCTCGTGATCGCCTGGGCCGACTCGGTCAACCCGCAACTGGTGCTCGCCGTCGGGCTCGCCGCGTACGCCACGAAGTTCACCCTGCTCGGGGTGATCATGAGCGTGGTGGCGTCCTCCGGCTGGGCGGGGTTGGTGCCGCTCTGCCTGGGTGTGGCCGCCGGCGTGGTGCTCTGGACCGGTACCCACATCTGGTGGATCAGCACCGTACACGCCCGGCGCGTCCGGGGCGGAGAAATGTCGCGCTGACGCGCCGCGTTGACCAGCGCTTGTCCCACGATCCGGACGGCACTCAGAAAACTGTCAGTGATCGGTCATTTCTTGAGTGGCCGAAGCGGAGTAGCGTGCCCCAGAGACGACGCGACCGCCCGAGGCCCACACAACTTAGGTTGTGCGGGGGGCGAGTCACAGCCTCATCTTCCCGGCTGATATCGTTCGCCCCGTCATGGCCGGTGACCAAACCCCCCAACCCGCTGGCACTCCGGACGACGTTCCGCCCGGTGCCGGTCAGGGCTGGACTGCGCTCGCGTACCTGATGACCGGGATGTTGTTCTGGGGCTTCATCGGCTGGCTGGTCGACCGCTGGTTCGACACCGGGGGCGTTGCCACCGGGATCGGAACGGTGGTCGGTGCGGCCGCGGGCATCTACCTGGTTGTCCGCCGGCTCGGCACGCCGAACTAGGGAAGGGACGCGGTGATCGGACAGGCGCTCGCTCTCAAGAGTGAGGTTCCGTTTCCACCTAGCGTGGAAGATTTCTACCTGCCCAGCATCCTGCCCTGGGGTGAGCACAACAACTACTGGGTCACCAAGATCACCGTCCTGGTCTGGCTCGCGGCCGCGGCGATCATCATCTACTTCCTGCTGAGCTACCGGAACCCGCAACTGGTCCCGACCAAGAAGCAGTGGATCGCCGAGTCGATCTACGGCTTCGTCCGGAACAACGTCGCGGTCGACATGCTCGGCCACCGGGGCGTGGCCTTCGCGCCGTACTTCACGACGCTCTTCTGCTTCGTGCTGCTGACGAACTTCTTCAGCATCCTGCCGGTGGTGCAGATCTCGCCGAACTCGCACATCGCCTTCCCGACGGTGCTCGCGGTGATCAGCTACGTGCTCTTCATCTACGTGGGCATCCGGCATCACGGGTTCGTCAAGTTCTTCCGCAACGCGCTGATCCCGCCGGCGCCGTGGTTCATCCTGCCGCTGCTGATCCCGATCGAGTTCTTCTCGACCTTCATCGTTCGGCCGATCACGCTGGCGCTGCGTCTCTTCGCGAACATGTTCGCCGGGCACATGATCCTGCTGGTCTTCACGCTCGGTGGCTTCGTACTGCTCAACTCGGAGAGCCTCTTCATCAAGCCCGCCTCGGTGGTCTCCTGGGCGATGTCGATCGCCCTGACCTTCCTCGAGCTGCTGGTGATCGTCCTGCAGGCGTACGTCTTCGTGGTGCTGACCGCGAGCTACGTGCAGGGCGCGCTCGCCGACGAGCACTGATCCACAACCGCACCATCGTTGCCGTCCCGCGTGACAGTCACGCGAGATAACCAGGAGGAACCAACTAATGGAACTCGCCGCAGTTAGTGGCAGCCTCGCCGCCATCGGTTACGGCCTCGCCGCCATCGGTCCCGGCATCGGCGTCGGCCTGGTCTTCGCCGCCTACATCCAGTCGACCGCGCGTCAGCCCGAGTCGTCCCGGATGACCCTGCCGTACGTCTGGATCGGCTTCGCCGTCATCGAGGCGCTGGCGCTGCTCGGCATCGCGTTCGGCTTCATCTGGGCCCAGGGCCAGTAACCTCCGCGACTTTCCGAACGGGAGGTGTCAATGCTCAACACCGCCATCAACCTCGCCGCCGAGGGCGGCAGCCAGGAACACAACCCGATCATCCCGCTCTGGCAGGAGATCGTGGTCGGCTCGATCGCCTTCGCGCTGCTCTGCTTCGTGCTGATGAAGTTCGTCTTCCCGCGCATGGAGCAGACCTTCCAGGCCCGGGTCGACGCGATCGAGGGTGGCATCAAGCGGGCCGAGGCCGCCCAGGCCGAGGCGAACAAGCTGCTGGAGCAGTACCGCGCCCAGCTCGCCGAGGCGCGTACCGACGCCGCCAAGATCCGCGACGACGCGCGGGCCGACGCCGAGGGCATCCGGCAGGACGTCCTGGCCAAGGCGCGCGAGGAAGCGGACCGGATCATCGCGGCCGGCAAGGAGCAGCTCGCCGCCGAGCGGCAGACCATCGTGCGCGAGCTGCGCACGGAGGTCGGCACGATCGCGGTCGACCTGGCCAGCCGGATCGTCGGTGAGTCCCTGGCCGACGAGGCGCGCCGTCGGGGCACCGTCGAGCGGTTCCTCACCGACCTCGAGAGCGCGGGGGCCCGCTGATGCAGGCCGCCAGCCGGGAGTCGTACGGGGCCGCCGCGGAGCGTCTCAACGCGTACGCCCAGGGCGCCGAGCCGTCGGCGATCAGCACCACGGCCGACGAGATCCTCGCCTTCGCCGGACTGCTCGGGCGGGAGGCACGGCTGCGCCGGGCGCTCTCCGACCCGGCCCGCAGCGGCGAGGACCGGGCGGGCCTGCTCGGCAACCTGCTCGGCGGCAAGCTCAGCGCGGACGCGGCGCAGCTGCTCTCCCAGCTCGTCGTCGGCCGCTGGTCGGCGCCGGGCGAGCTGCTCGACGCCGCCGAGCGGCTCGGCGTGGAGGCGCTGCTCGCCAGCGCCGACCGCGCCGGCGACCTCGGCGAGGTAGAGGACGAGTTGTTCCGTTTCGGCCAGGTGGTGGCCGCGGACCTGGAGCTGAGCAACGTGCTCTCCGACCAGGTCGCGCCGGCCACCCAGCGGGCCGAACTGGCCAGGACGCTGTTGGTGGGCAAGGCCAAGCCGATAACGGTACGGTTGGTGGAGGTAGCCCTCACCGGCTTCGGTGGGCGCTCGTTCTCCGGGGCGCTGACCCGGCTCGTGGAGTTGGCCGCCGACCGCCGGAACCGGCAGGTGGCCTACGTCACCGCGGCGGCGCCGCTCGGCGAGGAGGAGGAGCGTCGCCTCGTCGCGAAGCTCTCCGAGCTGTACGGCCGCGAGGTCACCGTCAAGCAGACGGTGGATCCCGGGGTGCTCGGCGGACTCAGCGTGCAGGTCGGTTCCGATCTCTACGACGGCACGGTCCTGCGCCGGCTCACCGACACCCGTAACGCGCTCACGGGACGCTGACGAGCGCGCCGACCCACTAGTCGTACCTGACCTGCCGCTCTGAGGTAACTCCGGGCCCTGAATAGAGGAAGCAGAGGATGGCCGAGCTGACCATCTCGTCGGAGGAGATCCGCGGCGCCCTTGAGCGCTACGTCTCCTCCTACTCGCCCGACGTCTCCCGTGAGGAGGTCGGCACCGTCGCTGACGCCGGCGACGGCATCGCCCACGTCGAGGGCCTGCCCTCGACCATGACCAACGAGCTGCTGGAGTTCGAGGACGGCACGCTCGGTGTGGCGCTGAACCTCGACGTGCGCGAGATCGGTGTCGTGGTGCTCGGCGAGTTCGCCGGCATCGAGGAGGGGCAGCGCGTCAAGCGGACCGGCCGGGTGCTCTCGGTGCCGATCGGCGACGCGTTCCTCGGCCGCGTGGTGAACGCGCTCGGCCAGCCGCTGGACGGCCTGGGCGAGATCGCCAACGAGGGGTACCGCGAGCTGGAGCTGCAGGCGCCGAACGTGATGGCGCGGCAGAGCGTCAGCGAGCCGCTGCAGACCGGCATCAAGGCGATCGACGCGATGACGCCGATCGGTCGGGGCCAGCGGCAGCTGATCATCGGTGACCGCAAGACCGGTAAGACCACGGTCGCGCTGGACGCCATCCTGAACCAGCGGGAGAACTGGCGCTCCGGGGACCCGAAGAAGCAGGTCCGCTGCATCTACGTGGCGATCGGCCAGAAGGCCTCCACCATCGCCTCGGTGAAGGGCCTGCTGGAGGAGCAGGGCGCGATGGAGTACACCACCATCGTCGCCTCGCCCGCCTCCGACCCGGCCGGCTTCAAGTACATCGCCCCGTACGCCGGCTCGGCCATCGGCCAGCACTGGATGTACAACGGCAAGCACGTCCTGATCGTCTTCGACGACCTGACCAAGCAGGCCGAGGCGTACCGCGCCGTGTCGCTGCTGCTGCGCCGCCCGCCGGGCCGCGAGGCGTACCCGGGTGACGTCTTCTACCTGCACTCCCGCCTGCTGGAGCGCTGCGCGAAGCTCTCCGACGAGATGGGCGCGGGCTCGATGACCGGTCTGCCGATCATCGAAACCAAGGGCAACGACATCTCCGCGTTCATCCCGACGAACGTCATTTCGATCACCGACGGCCAGATCTTCCTGGAGACGGACCTCTTCAACCAGGGTGTCCGTCCCGCGATCAACGTCGGTACCTCGGTCTCCCGGGTCGGCGGTGCCGCCCAGGTCAAGCCGATGCGGAAGGTCGCCGGCCGGCTCCGGCTGGACCTGGCCCAGTTCCGTGAGATGGAGGCGTTCGCCGCCTTCGCCTCCGACCTGGACGCGGCCTCCCGCCGCCAGCTGGAGCGGGGTGTCCGCCTGGTCGAGCTGCTGAAGCAGCAGAACTACTCGCCGCTGCCGGTCGAGGAGCAGGCGGTGTCGGTCTGGGCCGGCACCGAGGGCAAGCTCGACGACGTACCGGTGGGCGAGGTGCGCCGCTTCGAGTCGGAGTTCCTCCAGTTCATCCGGCACCAGTACGCGGAGACCCTGGCCACCATCGCGGGCAACACCTGGGACGACGACGTCGTCGCCAAGCTCGACGAGGCGATCGGCCGGTTCAAGCAGGTCTTCCTCGGCAAGGAGGACGAGGTGCGGGTGAACGAGGCCGCCGCCGAGCCGCTCCAGGGCGAGGAGAACCGCGAGACCGTGACCCGCTTCCGCGACGGGGCGACCGACCGCCCGACCGAGCAGTAGGGCTGATCGATGGCGGCCCAGGTTCGCGTTCTTCGCCAGCGGATCCGCTCGGCGAAGGGGATGAAGAAGATCACCAAGGCGATGGAGCTCGTGGCGACGAGCCGCATCGCCAAGGCCCAGGCCCGGGTGGCGGCGTCCCTGCCGTACGCCCAGGCCATCACCGGTGTGCTCACGGCGCTGGCGTCGAACGCGCGCATCGACCACCCGCTGCTCACTCCGCGGCAGCGGGTGCGGCGGGCGGGCGTCGTGGTCGTCACCAGCGACCGCGGCCTGGCCGGCGGTTACAGCTCCAACGCGATCAAGGCCGCCGAGTCGCTCCTGGCCCGCCTCAAGGAGGACGGCAAGGAGCCGGTGCTGTACGTGGTCGGCCGTAAGGGCGTCGGGTACTACCGGTTCCGCCAGCGGCCGATCGAGGCGAGCTGGACCGGCTTCTCCGAGCAGCCGACCTTCGCCGACGCCCGGACCGTGGGCGAGACGCTGATCAAGGCGTTCGGCCACGGTGCGGACGACGAGGCCGGCGACGGCGGGATCGACGGCGTCCGGGGCGTGGACGAGCTGCACATCGTCTACACCGAGTTCAAGTCGCTGATGACGCAGCTCCCGGTGGCCAAGATCATTGGCCCGATGGAGGTCGAGGACCGGCCCCGCTCCGAGGGCCTGCTCCCGGCGTACGAGTTCGAGCCGGAGGCCGAGGCGCTGCTCGACGCGCTGCTGCCGAAGTACATCAACACCCGCATCTACGCGGCGTTGATCGAGTCGGCGGCGAGCGAGTCGGCGGCGCGGCGGCGGGCGATGAAGGCCGCGACCGACAACGCCGAAGAGATGATCGAGACCTACACGCGCGAGATGAACTCGGCCCGGCAGGCCGGGATCACCCAGGAGATCAGCGAGATCGTCGGCGGCGCTAACGCGTTGGCCGCGTCGGGAAGTGAAGTGTGATGACTGTAACCGCAGGCGAAACCAAGACCGCGACGGGCCGTGTGGTCCGGGTCATCGGCCCGGTCGTCGACGCCGAGTTCCCGCGCGACGCGATGCCCGAAATCTTCAACGCGCTGCACGTCGATGTCGACCTCTCCGGCGGCCGGAAGACCCTGACCCTGGAGGTCGCCCAGCACCTGGGCGACAACATGGTCCGGGCCATCTCCATGCAGCCGACCGACGGTGTGGTCCGGGGCGCCGAGGTGCGCGACACCGGGGCGCCGATCAGCGTCCCGGTGGGTGACGTCACCAAGGGCCACGTCTTCAACGCCATCGGCGAGGTGCTGAACCTCAAGCCGGGGGAGAAGTTCGAGGTCAACGAGCGCTGGCAGATCCACCGCAAGGCGCCGGCCTTCGCGGACCTGGAGCCGAAGACCGAGATGCTGGAGACCGGCATCAAGGTGCTCGACCTGCTCGCCCCGTACGTCAAGGGCGGCAAGATCGGCCTGTTCGGCGGCGCGGGCGTGGGCAAGACGGTGCTCATCCAGGAGATGATCATCCGGGTTGCCAACAACTTCGGTGGTACCTCGGTCTTCGCCGGCGTGGGGGAGCGGACCCGTGAGGGTAACGACCTCATCGCCGAGATGACCGAGTCCGGTGTCATCGACAAGACCGCGCTGGTCTACGGCCAGATGGACGAGCCGCCGGGCACCCGGCTGCGGGTGGCGCTCTCCGCGCTGACGATGGCGGAGTACTTCCGCGACGTCCAGAAGCAGGAGGTGCTGCTCTTCATCGACAACATCTTCCGCTTCACCCAGGCCGGTTCGGAGGTCTCCACCCTGCTCGGCCGGATGCCGAGCGCGGTGGGCTACCAGCCGACCCTGGCCGACGAGATGGGCGAGCTGCAGGAGCGGATCACGTCGGTCCGGGGCCAGGCGATCACCTCGATGCAGGCGATCTACGTTCCGGCGGACGACTACACCGACCCGGCGCCGTCGACCACGTTCGCGCACCTCGACGCGACCACCAACCTGGAGCGGTCGATCTCCGACAAGGGCATCTACCCGGCGGTGGACCCGCTGGCCTCCTCGTCGCGGATCCTCGCCCCCGAGTTCGTGGGCATCGAGCACTACACGGTCGCCTCCGAGGTGAAGCGGATCCTGCAGCGCTACAAGGACCTGCAGGACATCATCGCCATCCTCGGTATCGAGGAGCTCTCCGAGGAAGACAAGGTGACGGTCCAGCGGGCCCGCCGGATCGAGCGGTTCCTGTCGCAGAACACCTACGCGGCGGAGCAGTTCACCGGCGTGAAGGGCTCGACGGTTCCGATCAAGGAGACCATCGAGGCGTTCAAGAAGATCAGCGAGGGTGAGTACGACCACTTCCCCGAGCAGGCCTTCTTCATGTGTGGCGGGCTCGACGACCTGGAGCGTAACGCTCGGGAGCTGTCGAAGAGCTGAGCGTCACGGATACGTGACGAAGGGGTCAGGCCGGCACAAGCCGGCCTGGCCCCTTGCCTTTCCGCTAGCACATTTTCCCAGCTCACGAGGGTGTTTTCCCAGTTCAGCGAGGTACCGTCGGCTCCGGTCCACCGCCGGTCGTGTCCAGCGTCGCCACGTCCGCGCCCCCAGCGTGGGCCGGCCCGCCGCCGCGGGCGCGACGACGGGAAGTGGGTTCTACCGTGGGCAAGCGCAGCACCGTGACGCCGGGACGTACCCGGAGGTCGACCGTACCGAGGTGGGCTCAGGTCTGCACCGCCTTCGGCGCGCTGCTGGTACTGCTCAGCGGCGGGATGCTGGCGACCTCCCACGCGCTGATCGCCCGGTACGCGGGCAGCGTCCGCCAGGCCGACCTCTTCGGCGACCAGGCGGCCGGCGCCCCGGTCCAGCACGCGGACATCAAGGGGCCGCTGAACATCCTGCTGGTCGGCATAGACCCGCGGGCCGGCCAGGTGAACGAACCGCCCCGGTCCGACTCGATCATCATCGTGCACGTCAACCCGGGCCTCGACTCGGCGTACCTCTTCTCCATCCCGCGTGACCTGCGCGTCGACATCCCGGCCTTTCCGAAGGCGAACTACCGGGGCGGCACCGACAAGATCAATGCCGCCATGGCGTACGGCAGCCGCGTGCCCGGTCAGGCCGCGCCCGACCCGGCCCGCGGCTTCGAGCTGCTCTCCCAGACGGTCAGCGACTACACCGGGATCAGCCACTTCGACGCCGGCGCGATCGTCGACTTCACCGGCTTCCAGAAGATCGTGGACGCGATGGGCGGCGTCGACATGTACATCGACAGCAACGTGAAGTCCGAGCACCGCCAGCCGGACGGCAGCTACCGCACCCCGAACCCGAAGGGCGAGGGGTACATCGGCCCGCAGGCCACGTACACCAAGGGCAACGCCCACCTCAAGGGCTGGCAGGCGCTCGACTACGTCCGGCAGCGGTACGGGCTGCCGCACGGCGACTACGACCGCCAGCGGCACCAGCAGCAGTTCATCAAGGCGATGGTGACCCAGGCGATGAGCCGGGACGTGGTGACCAACCCGCTCAAGCTCGACGCGGTGCTGCGGGCGGCCGGCAAGTCGCTGATCTTCAACGGCCGGGGCAACAGCATCGTCGACTACGCCTGGGCGCTGCGCGACCTCCGCTCCGACTCGATCCAGATGATCAAGCTGCCCGGGCAGGGCATCGGCACCGGCTCCAGCTACCAGGGGGAACGGCTGCTCGCGCCGACCGACGACTTCTTCGCCAGTCTCGAAACCGGCACCACCGACCAGTTCCTCGCCGCACACCCGGATTTCGTCAACAAGGAGAAGTAATCTACCGGGAACCCGGTGTGCATCCCGCCACCCGCGTTGGGACGGTGACGAGGGCCCGATTAGACTCGGCCCAACCCCGCCGCCCCGAAGGAGACAGCGTGGCACAGCTACAGGTCGAGCTGGTATCGGTCGAGGAGAAGGTCTGGTCCGGCGAGGCCGACATGGTCGTCGCCCGGACGACCGAGGGTGAACTCGGGGTACTGCCGGGTCACGCGCCGCTGCTCGGGCAGCTCGCCGAGCCCGGCCAGGTGCGCATCAAGCTCGCCGGTGGCCAGCAGCTCACCTACGACGTGACCGGCGGGTTCCTCTCCGTCACCGGCGAGGGCGTAACCGTGCTGGCCGAGAGCGCCACCCCCGCCGACGGTTCCGCGACGCGCTGACCGGGTCCGTCGATGAAGGTCTTGGAAGGGATCGGAATCGGCGTACTCATCCTGCTCGCCGCGCTGGCGGTGCTCTTCGTCCGCCGTGCCTGGGTGACGAGAAGGGGCGGGATCATCCGGCTCAGCGTCCGGGTCTCGACGCTGCTCGACGGGCGGGGCTGGTCACCGGGCTTCGGTCGCTTCACCGACGACGAACTGCGCTGGTATCGGATGTTCAGCTTCGCCATCCGGCCGAAGCGGGTACTCGCCCGCACCGGGCTCGCGGTGGAGCGGCGGCGGCTGCCCGAGGGCCAGGAGCGGCTCTCCATGCCCGCCGACTGGATCATCCTCCGCTGTACCAGCCATCAGGCTCCGGTCGAGATCGCCATGGCGCAGTCCACGCTCACCGGGTTTCTCTCCTGGCTAGAGGCCGCCCCGCCCGGGGCGGCCTCGCCGCGTCTGGCACACGACTGGCCCGCCGCCTGAGCGGGCCCCGGACACGCCCTACCGCGCCCGCTGGAGTTCCGGCCGTCCCGCCGCCGACGAGGGCCGGGCGTCCGCAGGTACCGGTCGCCGACAGTGGTAGACCACGGCCGGCGGCAGGTTCGCCCAGACCGTACGCCCCAGCGTCACCTCCTCGAAGCACGCCTCCATGACCCGGCGGGCCCGCCGGGCCAGCGGCGTCCAGAGCCCGTGCCGGTACGCGAAGGTGGTGAGAGCGCCGTACGGTGCCAGGGTGGCCGCGACCGCCCTGAGGATCAGGTCCTGCCGCTGCGGTGGGAAGACCGCCCAGGGCAGGCCGCTGACGACGGCGTCCGCCGCGCCGATCCCCCGCGCGGCGAGCACCTCGCCCAGTTTTCCGGCGTCGCCGTGGACCACCTCGACCCCGGGGAAGCGCCCGCGCAGCCGCTCGGCGAAGCTCCGGTTCAGCTCGATCGCCACGTGCCGCCCCCGCCCGCCCAGCCGTCGCTGGATGGCGCCGGTGAAGGCACCCGTACCCGGGCCCAGCTCGACCACGACGGGCGAACCGGTACCGGCGATCGGCACGGTGACCAGGCGGGCGAGCGTCGGGCCGCTGGGGGCGATGGCGCCGGTGGCGAACGGGTGGCGGGCGAGCTGGGCCAGGAACGCGGCCGCATCATCGATCATGCGGTGGACGCTAGGGGCGCCCGGACACCGCCCCGGTCGTTCCGCCGGCCCGTGTTCCGGCCGATCGGAGGAGGTCGGGCGGCCGGTGGCAGGATCGGGCCGCGCCCGGCCGCTACGTATGGTTGCGCGGTGACACGCGCGCGATACGGCTGGGTCCTGCTGCCGTTCGGCCTGGCCACGCTGGGGCTCGCGCTCAGCGGCAACCTGCTCGGCTGGGCCGCCGAGCCGACCGGTTCGGCCGGGACGGGGCTGGCTCCCCTGGCCGGGGTCGCCCTGACCGCCGTACGGCGCTGGCCGTTCCCGGTGCTGCTGACGGAAGTCCTGCTGCTCCTGCTCACCGACGCGCTCGCCCCGTCGGCCAGCGACATGGCGCAGTTGGCGATCGGCGTCGCGCTCGGCTTCGTGGCGTACACGGCCGGCTGGCCGCGTACCGTGGCCGCGTTCGTGCTGGCGTGCGCCGCGACCGGGAGCAACTTCGACCCGGCGATGCTGGAGGGCAAGCAGGGCGTGGTCCGGGTGCTCAGCCTGCTGGCCTTCGCGGCGGTACCGGTCGCGTTCGGCCGCTACCTGCGCGCGGTACAGGACGCGGCCCGGGTCGCCGCCGAGCGCGCCCGGGAGGCCGAGGAGCGCCGTGCGGTCGAGCTGCGCGCGGTACGGCTGGCCGAGCGCAGCAGCATCGCCCGCGAGCTGCACGACATCGTCGCCCATCACGTCGCCGCCATCGCGCTGCGGGCGGGCGCCGCGCAGTACGCCGTGCGGCACACCGGTGCGGTCGACGACGCGGTACGGGCCCTCGGCGAGCTGCGCGGCACCGCCAGCCAGGTCCTCGACGAGCTGCGGGAGCTGCTGGAGGTGCTGCGCGACCCCGACGCGCTCGACCCCACCGGGTCCGGCGGCACCGCCCCCGGCGACCCGACGCCCGGCGGCGGCGCCGGGTCGCTGACCCTGGTGGAGCCGGAACAGATCGTCGCCGACGCCGAACGGCGGGTCCGGGCCGCCGGGCTTACCGTCCGGATGGAGCTGGCCGAGGAGGTCGCCGCCGCGCCGCTGGTGGTACGGACCACGGCCGCGCGGGTGATCCAGGAAGGGCTGACCAACACGCTCAAGCACGCCGGGCCCGGTGCGGGCGTGACGGTGCGGGCCCGGCCCGACGCCGGCGACCTGCTGGTCGAGGTCGTGGACGGCGGGCCGGCCCGCCCGCCGGGCGAGGAGCCGGTCGCCGTCCCGCGCGCCACACTGCCGCCCTCGGGGCACGGACTGGTCGGGCTGAACGAACGCGTCGGCCTGCTCGGCGGTGTGCTGACGGCCGGCCCGGACGAGGCCGGCGGGTGGCGGCTGCGGGCCCGGCTGCCGATCCGGGCCGCCACCGACCCGGCCGCCGTGGACGCGGGCGGTTCGGACGCGGGTGGCGTCGATGCCGGCGCGGGTGGTTCGGACGCGGGTGGCGCCGATGCCGGCGCGGGTGGTTCGGGCGCGGGTGGCGTCGATGCCGGCGCGGGCGGCGACCGGCCGGGTGGACGGCTCTCCAAGTCGGGCGCGGTGCGGCCGTGATCCGGGTCCTCGTCGTCGACGACCAGGCGCTGGTGCGCGCCGGGGTCGCGCTGCTGCTGCGTACGGCCGGCGGGTTCGAGATCGTCGGCGAGGCCGGGGACGGCCACGAGGCGGTACGGCTGGCCGGCCGGCTGCACCCCGACGTGGTCCTGATGGACCTGCGGATGCCCCGTACCGACGGGATCGAGGCGACCCGCCGGATCGTGGAGCGGCACCCGGCGGTACGGATCCTGGTGCTCACCACCTTCGCCGACGACGCCAACATCTACGGGGCGCTCGACGCGGGGGCCATCGGCTACCTGGTCAAGGACGGCGCGCCCGAGGACCTGATCGAGGCGGTGCGCCGGGCCGCCCGGGGCGAGCCGCTGCTGGCGCCGGCCGTACTGGCGCGGATCGTCAACCGCGCGCTGCACGCGCACCGCAGCGACCGCGAGCGTCGCGACGGCGTACGGCCGGCGGCGGGGCGGTCGCTGAGCGCGCGGGAGCGGCAGGTGCTGGCCCTGGTCGGGGCCGGGCTCTCCAACGCCGAGATCGCCGCGCGGCTGCACCTCGGCATCACCACGGTCAAGACGCACGTCTCCGCCGCCATGGAGAAGCTGGACCTGCGCAACCGGGTGCAGGCCGCGGTGGTCGCCCACCGGATCGGCCTGGTGGACGACGACTTCCGTCCCGTGGCCGACCTCGGCCCCGGAGGCGACCCCGAGCCCACCGCCCCCGTTCCCTAGGGGATCGGCCGGCCAGCCGGAGGAGCCGGACCGGCCGGCCGCAGGACGCCGGGCGGAGTGGCCGGGGGAGATCGTTGCCGGGTGGACTTCACCGCGCGTTTCCTCGACTGGCTCGCGGGGCTACCGGCCGGGTGGCTCTACCTCGCCGCCGCGGCCGTGCTCGCCACCGAGGTCGGGCTGCTGGCCGGGCTGGTCATGCCGGCCGCCAGCACCATGCTCACGGTGGGCTTCCTGGCGTACGCGGGACGGCTGGACCTGACCACCGCGCTGGTCGTACTGACGGCCGCCGCGCTCGTCGGCGACCACGTCGGCTACCTGGAGGGGCGGCTGGTCGGCCCCCGGCTGCGCCGCGGCTGGCTGGGCCGGCGCGTCGGCGACCGCCGGTGGGACCGGGCGGAGGCGCTCGTGGCGGCGCGGGGCGGGCGGGCCGTCCTGCTCGGCCGCTGGGTGGCGTTCGTCCGCACCCTGGTGCCCCGCGTCGCGGCGGTGGCCGGGGTGCCGTACCGGCGGTTCGCCCTCTTCAACGCCGCGGGCGTGCTCGTCTGGGTCCCCGGTACCGTCCTGGCCGGCTACCTCGCCGGGGCCTCGTACTCGCGCCTCACCGGCCTGGCCGGTGTCGCCGGGGCGGTGCTGGCGGGCGGCGCGGGGCTGGCCGGGGTGGCGATGTGGTGGCGGCGCCGGCGCGCCCGTGCCGCCGCCTCCCGGGGCGGGCCGTGCGCGGGACCGGTACGCCCGCGCCGCTCGCCGCTGCGTTCGCGCTCCTGGCGGGGCCGGCCGGCCCGGAACCGCCGGCCGCATCCCGCCGGTCGGGCCCGGCACCGGGAGCCGGCCGACCGCTGACCCGGCCGGGCATCCGACCCGGCCGACCGCCGACCCGGCTTAGCATCCGACCCGGCCGAGCGGTGGTCCGGGTCCAGCGCCGATCAGGCCGACCGCGGCCCGGGGGTCGAGGCGACCAGTTCCACCTCGTACCCCGAGCCGTCGGCGAGGTACGCGGCGTACGTCTCCGGCCCGCCCGCGTACGGGTGCCGGTCGGCGAAGAGCAGCGACCACCCGTACCCGGGGGCCCGCCCGACCAGCCGGTCCACGGCGGCGGGCGGACCGGCGTGGAAGGCGAGGTGGTTGAGGCCCGGCGCGCGCCGGTCGTGGGTCCGCGACGAGAGCGCGGGCGACTCCTCCAGGACCAGGTAGGTGGGGCCGAGCCGCCAGGACCGGCCGGCCGGCCACTCCTGGAAGAGCTCCCAGCCCAGCTCGGTGAGGAGCCAGCCCCAGCTGCGGCGGGCCAACTCCAGGTCGGGCACCCAGACCTCCACGTGGTGCAGCCCGCCGGGCCGCCCGGCCTCCGAGTCGTCCGGCGCGGCCTCGCCCGGCCCGGGGTCGTCCGGTCGATCAGGTGTCAACGCTGCCCGCCGGGCACCCATAGCACATCGCCCGCCGGATTTGCCGTTCTTGCCAGGATAAAGAGCAGATCTGAGAGGCGGTTGAGATACTTTGCCGGGAGGGGGCTGGTTCGTTCCGGTTCATGATTGACCAGCGCCCACGCCGCACGCTCCGCGCGCCGCGCGACCGTTCGCGCCACGTGCAGGAGCGCCGCGCCCGGAGTACCGCCCGGCAGGATGAAGGAGTCGAGCTTGGCCAAGCGCGCGTTGTACTCGTCGCACCAGCCCTCAAGACGGGTCACGTACTCCTCGGTCACCCGCAGCGGCGGGTACGCCGGCTCGGGCTCGACCGGGTTGGAGAGGTCGGCGCCGACGTCGAAGAGGTCGTTCTGGACGGTGGCGAGCACGGCCCGCACCGCGTCGTCGAGCTGCCCGAGCGCCAGCGCCGCCCCGATCGCCGCGTTGCACTCGTCGACGTCGGCGTACGCGGCGATGCGGGGGTCGGTCTTCGCCACCTGCTCGTTGTTGCTCAGCCTGGTCGTGCCGGCGTCGCCGGCCCTGGTGTAGATCCGCGTGAGGTGGACGGCCATGACGCACAGCGTACGGATGTCCGCCCCGACGGCGCTCACTCGGCCGGCCGAGAGCGGGGCGATCGACCCGGCGGTGGCCGACGACCGGTGGCCGACCGAGGCCGCCTCGGCCGCGGCGGGCGACGCCCAGCCGGGCGACGTGGACGTGATCCGGGTCAACGGGGGTGCCCGGCTCGCGGGGGAGGTCCACGTCACCGGCGCGAAGAACTCCGCGCTGAAGCTGATGGCCGCCGCGCTGCTGGCGCCGGGCCAGAGCGTGATCACCAACGTGCCACGGATCACGGACATCGCGATCATGGGGGAGGTGTTGCGGCGGCTCGGCTGCGAGGTCTCGTTCGGGCCGGACGAGCCGGCGACACCCACCGGGCCCGGCACGGCGGGAATCGACCTGGCCGGCGGCGCGCGCGTCGCGGGCGCTCCGACGCCGGGTGAACGGGCCCGGTCCCGGTCGGTGACGATCGAGGTACCGGCCGAGCCCGGCGCCGAGGCGGACTACGACCTGGTACGCCGCCTGCGCGCCTCGATCTGCGTGCTCGGGCCGCTGCTGGCCCGGCGCGGGTACGTGCGGGTGGCCCATCCCGGCGGTGACGCGATCGGCTCGCGTGGCCTGGACATGCACGTCTCCGGGCTGGCCCGGATGGGCGCCGAGATCGCCGGCGAGCACGGGTTCGTGATCGCGTCGGCGCCGGACGGGCTGCGCGGGGCGACCATCTGGCTGGACTTCCCGAGCGTCGGCGCGACCGAGAACCTGGTCATGGCGGCCGTGCTCGCCCGGGGCGTGACGGAAATCGACAACGCGGCCCGGGAGCCGGAGATCGTCGACATCTGCGCGATGCTCACCCAGATGGGGGCCCGGATCGAGGGAGCCGGCACCTCGACGATCCAGATCGAGGGCGTACCGGAGCTGCGGCCCGTACGGCACGCCACCATCGGGGACCGGATCGTGGCGGGTACCTGGGCCTTCGCGGCGGCGATGACCCGGGGCGACGTGACCGTGCACGGGGTGAGCCCGGGCTTCCTGGAGATCGCGCTGGACAAGGTCGTCAACGCGGGTGGGCTGGTCGAGACGCGGGCGGACGCGTTCCGGGTGCAGATGGACCGGCGGCCGAGCGCGGTGGACGTGGTGACCCTGCCCTTTCCCGGCTTCGCCACCGACCTGCTACCGATGGCGATCGGGCTCGCGTCGGTCAGCGAGGGCGCCTCGCTGATCACCGAGAACATCTTCGACGGGCGCTTCATGTTCATCAACGAGATGGCCCGGCTCGGCGCCGACATCAAGACCGACGGCCACCACGCCGTGGTACGGGGACGGGAACGCCTGTCGGGCGCCCCGGTGCGGGCCACCGACATCCGCGCCGGTGCCGGGCTCGCCATCGCGGCGCTCTGCGCCGACGGTACGACGGAGGTGTCGCACGTGCACCACATCGACCGGGGTTACCCGGACTTCGTGGCGGACCTGCGTACGCTCGGCGTCCAGGTCGAGCGGCTCGCCACCCCCGGCGAACGGGACTTCACCCTCTGACCGGCCCCGTCGCTCCCGCCCCGGCCTGACTTCCGCCCCGGCCCGGCCTGTCGCTCCGCCGCCCCGCCCCGGCCTGGCTCGTCGTCTTGGCCCGGCCCGGCCTGTCGCTCCGCCCCGACCCGGCCTGGCTCGTCGCCTTGGACCGGCCCGGCCTGGCTCGTCGCCTTGGCCCGGCCCGGTCTCGGCGGCCGACTGAGGATTCGTTCAGGCGTGCCCGTTAGGCTGCTCTCCGGGTATTCCGCAGCGTGAGGAGAGACAGATGGCGGGTCGACTGGCCGTTGTCGGGGCCGGACTGATGGGTGCGGGAATCGCGCAGGTGGCGGCGCAGGCGGGCTGGCGGGTGACGCTGCGGGACCTGGACGACGCCGCCACCAAGCGCGGCCTCGACGGCATCCGTACCTCGCTGGAGCGGTTCGCGGCCAAGGGCGTGATCGGGGCCGACGAGGTCGAGGCGACGCTGGGCCGGATCACGCCGACCACCGAACTGGAGGCGGCGGCCGACGCGGACGTGGTGGTCGAGGCGGTCTTCGAGCGCCTGGACGTCAAGCACGAGGTGTTCCGCGGCCTCGACAAGATCTGCCGGCCGGACGCGGTGCTGGCGACGAACACCTCGGCCATCCCGGTCACCCAGATCGCGGCGGTGACCGAGCGACCCGAGTCGGTCGTCGGTACCCACTTCTTCTCGCCGGTACCGATGATGAAGCTCTGCGAGCTGGTGCGCGGCTACAAGACCAGCGACGAGACGCTCGCCACCGCGCGCGCCTTCGCCGAGGAGATCGGCAAGACCTGCGTGGTGGTCAACCGGGACATCGCCGGCTTCGTCACCACCCGGCTCATCGCCGCGCTGGTCGTCGAGGCGGTCAAGCTGGTCGAATCCGGCGTGGTGTCGCCGGAGGACCTGGACACGGCCTGCCGGCTCGGCTTCGGCCACGCCATGGGTCCGCTGGCCACTACCGACCTGACCGGCGTCGACGTGCTGCTGCACGCGACGAGGAACATCTACACCGACACGGCGGACGAGAAGTTCTTCCCGCCGGAGCTGCTCCAGCGCATGGCGACCGCCGGTGACCTCGGCCGCAAGACCGGCAAGGGCTTCTACACGTACTGACCCGCTCGCCCGCCGGCCCGGCCCACTCGTCGATCTAGGGCAAATCCACGTGATTGGAGATCAACTCACGTGGATTTGCCCTAGATCGCGGGGGAGAGGCGCGGGGCGCGGGGCGCCGGGGGAGAGGGGCGATCAGCCGTCGCGTTTGGTGGTCCAGCGGAAGGTGCCGAGGCAGAGCAGCAGCCCGAGTACGCACCAGGCGGCGAGCACCAGCGCGACCCGGCCCAGCTCGAACGAGCCGCCCGGCTCCTGCGCCCCGAACGAGGCGGGCAGGAAGACCGAGCGCAGTCCCTGGCACATCCACTTCAGTGGGAAGAGCGCGGCCACCTGCTGCATCCACGTGGGCAGCTGGGTGAAGGCGATGAACACCCCGGAGATGAACTGAAGCACCAGCGCCACCGGGGTGGCCAGCGCCGATCCGCTGCGGGCGGTACGGGCCAGCGACGAGAAGGCGATGCCGCAGAGCGTACAGGCGGTGATGCCGAGCGCGGAGACCCAGCCGAAGGTGAGCCAGTGGCCGGCCGTACTCGGCAGCTCCAGGCCGAAGAAGATCGCGGCGACCGCGAGCAGCAGCACCGTCTCGGCCACGCCGATCACGATCACCATGATCACCTTGCCGGCGAAGTAGACCCACTTCGGCATCGGGGTGCCGCGCAGTCGCTTGAGCACGCCGCGGTCGCGCTCCATCGGGATCTGGATCGCCAGGCTCTGGAAGCCCACCGTCATGAGGCCGGTGGCGATCATGCCGGTCACGAAGTACTGGGTGAACTTCACCCCGCCGTCGAGGTCGTAGTTGAAGATCGAGGCGAAGATGAAGATCATGATGACCGGGAAGAGCATGGTGAAGACCACCGACTCCCGGCTGCGCAGGAACTGCGTGACCTCCAGCCGCCCCTGGCGCAGGCCGAGCGCGACCGGGCCGACCCGCCGGGCCGGCGCCGGTGCCGCCACCGGCACGTTCGTCGTCGTCGCGCTCATCGCTGTCCGATCATTCGCAGGTAGACGTCTTCCAGGGTCGGGCGGGTCACCGTGAGCCCGGGTACCTCGCCGCCGTACCGCGCGGCCAACTCGGCGACCAGCGCCGTCGGCGTCGCGCTCTCCCACCGCTCGACCGCGCCCTCCGGGGTACGCCAGGAGACCGTCGCCAGCGCCTCGTGCCGGTCGCCGAGCCGGTCCGGCGTCGACACCTCGACCAGCCGCCCGCCCGTGATCACCCCGACCCGGTCGGCCAGCGCCTCGGCCTCGTCCAGGTAGTGGGTGGTGAGCACGATCGTGGTGCCCGCCGCGGCCAGGTCCCGGATCAGGTCCCAGAACTCGCGCCGCGCCTCCGGGTCGAAGCCGGTGGTCGGCTCGTCCAGGAAGAGCAGCTCGGGCTGGCCGACGATGCCGAGCGCCACGTCGAGCCGGCGCTTCTGCCCGCCGGAGAGGGAGTGGGTACGGGCCCGTGCCTTCTCGGTCAGCCCGACCCGGGCGATCACCTTGTCCGGGTCCTCGGGGGCGGCGTAGAAGCCGGCGAAGTGGTGCACGACCTCGGCCACGGTGAGGTCGTCGAACTCCCCGGTGCCCTGCAGCACGATGCCGACCCGGTTGCGCCACGCCTGGCTCGGCCTGGCCGGGTCGACGCCGAGGACGCTGACCTCGCCCGCGTCCCGCTGCCGGAAGCCCTCCAGGATCTCCACGGTCGTGGTCTTGCCGGCGCCGTTCGGGCCGAGCAGGGCGAAGACCTCGCCCCGGGCCACCTCCAGATCGAGGCCGCCCACGGCGACGTTGTCGCCGTACGCCTTCCGTAACCCCCGTACGGAGATCGCGAGCTGGTTCTCCATGGCGTCAATCATTCTCCATGGCGACCACTATCCGCGTCGTCACCCGGTGTGATGCGACCGGGGCCCGGGCCTGTGCGCGGCGGTGTGCGGTTTTTCACCGACTGAGGTAACTGGTCGGTAACTTAGACTCCGGAGATGGGAGACAGGGTCTTCGACGGGCGGCTCCCTCAGCCGGATCGTCCCTGGGTGATGCGCACCTACGCCGGGCACTCCTCGGCCACCGCCAGCAACGCGCTGTTCCGCCGCAACCTGGCCAAGGGGCAGACCGGCCTGTCGGTCGCCTTCGACCTGCCGACCCAGACCGGGTACGACCCGGACCACGAACTCGCCGCCGGCGAGGTCGGCCGGGTGGGCGTACCGGTCTCGCACCTGGGCGACGCCCGCGCGCTCTTCGCGGGGATCCCGCTCGCCGAGGCGAACACCTCGATGACGATCAACGCGACCGCGATGTGGCTGCTCGCCCTCTACGTCGTGGTCGCCGAGGAGCAGGGCGCCGAGCCGCAGGGGCTCGCCGGCACCACCCAGAACGACATCGTCAAGGAGTACCTCTCCCGGGGCACCCACATCTTCCCGCCCGGCCCGTCGCTGCGGCTGACCACCGACATGATCGCCTGGACGGTACGGCACGCCCCGCGCTGGAACCCGGTCAACGTCTGCTCGTACCACCTCCAGGAGGCGGGCGCGACCCCGGTCCAGGAGGTCGCCTTCGCGCTGGCCACCGCGATCGCCGTGCTGGACGCGGTGCGCGACTCGGGGCAGGTCCCCGCCGACCGGCTCGGCGACGTGGTGCAGCGGATCTCCTTCTTCGTCAACGCCGGCGTGCGCTTCGTCGAGGAACTGGCCAAGATGCGCGCCTTCGCCCGGCTCTGGGACGAGATCACCGCCACCCGGTACGGCGTGACCGACCCGAAGGCCCGCCGGTTCCGGTACGGCGTGCAGGTCAACTCGCTCGGGCTCACGGAGGCGCAGCCGGAGAACAACATCCAGCGCATCGTGCTGGAGCTGCTCGGCGTGACGCTCTCCCGGGACGCGCGCGCCCGGGCCGTGCAACTGCCCGCCTGGAACGAGGCGCTCGGCCTGCCCCGCCCCTGGGACCAGCAGTGGTCGCTGCGGATCCAGCAGGTGCTCGCGTACGAGTCGGACCTGCTGGAGTACCCGGACCTCTTCGACGGGTCGCGGGTGGTCGAGGCGCTGGTGGAGAGCATCGCGGCCGGCGCCCGTACCGAGCTGGACCGGATCGCGGAACTGGGCGGTGTGGTGGCCGTGGTGGAGAGCGGCTACCTGAAGTCCGCGCTGGTCCGCTCGATGGCACGGCGGCGCGGGCGGATGGAGGGCGGCGCGGACGTGGTCGTCGGGGTCAACCGGTTCACCGAGACCGAGCCCTCGCCGCTGACCGCCGCCGGTGCCGAGGCCGTGCAGCGGGTCGACCCGGCGGTGGAGGCGACGGTCGTGGCGGCGGTACGCGAGTGGCGGGCCGGCCGTGACGCGGCCCGGGTGGGGGCGGCGCTGGAGCGGCTGCGCCGGGACGCGGCCGGCACCGCCAACCTGGTGCCGGCCACGCTGGAGTGCGTCCGGGCCGGCGTCACCACCGGCGAGTGGGCCGGGGCGCTGCGGGAGGTCTTCGGCGAGTACCGGGCCCCGACCGGCCTGGCGGGGGGCTCCGGTACCGACCCCGGGCGGCTCGCCGCGGTCCGGGACCGGGTCCGCGACACCGCCCGCGAACTCGGCGCCGGGCGGCTGCGGCTGCTCGTCGGCAAGCCCGGACTGGACGGGCACTCCAACGGCGCCGAACAGATCGCGGTACGCGCCCGCGACGCCGGGTTCGAGGTCGTCTACCAGGGCATCCGGCTCACTCCGGCGCAGTTGGTGACCGCGGCGGTGGAGGAGGACGTCGACCTGGTCGGGCTCTCGGTGCTCTCCGGGTCACACCTGGCCGCCGTACCGGCGGTCCTCGACGGCCTGCGCGCGGCCGGCCGGGGCGACCTGCCGGTCGTGGTCGGCGGCATCATCCCGGCCGCCGACGCGGGCGAGCTGCGCGCGGCCGGCGTGGCCCGGGTCTTCACGCCGAGGGACTTCGCGCTGAGCGAGATCGTCGACGAGCTGGTCACGGTGATCCGGGAGGCCAACGGCCTGACCCGGTAGACCCGGTCGCGGCGGACGCCGCCGCCGACGGATGGGGCTGGAACAGCGTCGAGGCCCAGGGCCTTCGACGCAGTCCCTGAATCAGCTGTCCGCGATACCGGACCGGGCGCCCAGCGCGGCCAGGTCCGCCGCCGCCGTACCGGCAGCCCAGCCCGCCTCGTCGCCGCCGCCCCGGATCGCCCGCGTCACCATGTCGGGGAACATCTCGTCGACCGCCTCGCGCACGCGGTCGTCCCGGGCCGCCAGCACCGGCAGCAGCCGGTCCGCCCCCTCCTCCTCGACCGCCGCCCGGCTCGCCTCGTCGGCGGCGCCGCGCAGCCGCTCACCGATCCGCACCGCGTACGCGTGCAGGAACGACTGCCGGAACGACCGCTTGCTCGACCCGCCGCCGGAACCGGTCCGGGGACCGTCGTGCACCATCGCCGCCGTCGCCTGCACCAGCAGCGAGGTGTAGAGCAGCTCCACCGACGCGGAATCGGCCGGATAGCCGAAGACCGTGGCGAACCCCAGGTCGGCCGACCAGACCGACCGGCACCGGTTCGCCTCGGCGACGTGCTGCAACAGCAGCGCCTTCGGCGGCTCGTACGGCGCCTCGACGCCGACGCGTACGGCGATCGGCTCCGCCGTGCGTGGACCCGGCCCGGCGTCGAGCAGCGCGCGGTCGATGCTGTGCCGCGTCATCAGCTCCTGCGCCTTGGCCGAGAGCGCCTCGGCCTCCTCCGGGAACTCGGTCGACTCGGCCTTGGCCAGCAGCCCGCGTACCCGCCCGAGCAGCCGCTCGTCCGCCGGCCCGGCACCGCCGGCCCCCGCGGCACCGGGCGCCCCGGCCCGGGCGGTGCCGGCCGGGCGGGCGGTGCCGGGCAGCGGGGCGATCACCCCGATCTCCGGCAACCCCACCAGCAGCGCCAGGCAGCGCACCGCGTCGCGCAGCGCCTCCGAGCGGTCCAGGCCCTGACGCCGCGCCCAGCCGCTCACCCGGTGGTCGCCGAAGCCCTCCCAGACCGCCACGCCCAGCTCGCGCAGCTGCGCGTGCCACCGCTCGTCCACCGTCGCGGCCGCGTGACCGCGCAGACTGGCCGCCACCTGCTCCAGCAGGAACGCGGCCGGTCGCTTGCCCACCTTGCGCCGGGTCACCCGGATCAGCTCCGCCGGCATCCAACCCCGCGCCCAGACCTGCGCCATGACGTCCCGGACCGCCAGGTCGTAGCGCCGGTCGACGGTCTCCGGCGGGCTCACGGTCAACCGGTCCAGCAGTGGTTCGATCCGGTCGAGCTGGGGCTCGACGAACGCGAAGACGGTCTCCCGCAGCAGGTCGTCGGTCCGTTTCTCGGCGCTGGGCTGGCCGAACGGCCCGAGCCCGAACGGATCGGAGGCCGCCGCCGCCTCGTCGCGGCGGCGCTGCCGCTGCTCCCGGGCCTTCTTCTTGGCCGCCCGCCGCTGCTGGTTGCGTACGCCCATGGTCCGCCGTCCTGTTGGTGAAGGTGCCCGAGGTGCCCGAGGTGCCCGAGGTGCCCGAGGTGCCCGACCCGACCCGACCCGACCGGGCCGGTCGGTCAGAAGAGGGTGAGTTCGTCCCGTTCGATGCCGCGCAGCTTGTCGTAGTCGACCACCACGCAGCGGATGCCGCGGTCCTCGGCGAGTACCCGCGCCTGCGGCTTGATCTCCTGAGCCGCGAAGATGCCGCTGACCGGCGCGAGCAGCGGGTCCCGGTTGAGCAGCTCCAAATAGCGGGTGAGCTGCTCCACGCCGTCGATCTCACCGCGCCGCTTCACCTCGACGGCGACCGTGGCCGCCGCGCCGTCGCGGCAGAGCAGGTCCACCGGGCCGATCGCGGTCATGTACTCCCGCCGGATCAGCGTGAAGCCCTCGCCGAAGGTCGTGGGGTTCGCCGCCAGCAGCTCCTGCAGGTGCGCCTCGACGCCGTCCTTGCGCAGACCCGGATCGACGCCGAGCTCGTACGAGGTGTCCTGGAAGATCTCCTCCAGGGTGATCCGCAGCTCCTCGCCGGCCTTGTTGACCACGCGCCAGACGCCGGGCGCCTCCTCCAGCCGGCACGGCGGGCTCATCCAGTTGAGCGGCTTGTAGGCCCGGTCGTCGGCGTGGATGGAGACCGATCCGTCGGCCTTCACCATCAACAGCCGGGTCGCCGGCGGCAGGTGGGCCGAGAGCCGTCCGACGTAGTCCACTGAGCATCGCGCAATCACCAACCGCACCGGACGAGGGTAGCCGAGTCGCCGGCGCTCGCCGGTCTGCGCCACTGGCGTGGCGGTGAGATGCTGGGCGGGTGCTGGAAGCCCTCACCGGAACCGGCCTCGCCGCATCGGCGGGGTTGAACGCCTACATCCCCCTGCTCGCCCTCGGCCTGCTCGACCGGTACACCGGACTGATCGACCTGCCGGCCTCCTGGCAGTGGCTCAGCAACGGCTGGGTGGTCGCGATCCTGGTGGTGCTGCTCGCCGTGGAGGTCGTCGCCGACAAGGTCCCGATGGTCGACCACGTCAACGACGTGGTGCAGACGGTGATCAGGCCGACCGCCGGCGGGTTGGTCTTCAGCGCCGGCTCCAGCTCCCAGACGGTGACCGTGACCGATCCGGGGCAGTTCTTCTCCTCGCGGCAGTGGGTGCCGATCGTCGCCGGCCTGCTGATCGCGCTCTCGGTGCACGGGGTGAAGTCCGCGGCCCGACCGGTGATCAACGCGACCACGGTCGGCTTCGGCGCGCCGGTCGCCAGTACGGCCGAGGACGCGACCAGCGTCGTCATGTCGGTCGTCGCGATCATCCTGCCCGCCCTGGTGCTGGTCTTCCTGCTCGGATTCGTGATCCTCTTTTTCTGGATCGTGCGGCGACGCCGGGATCGCCGGCGCGAGCGGCAGGCGGCCCGGGCCGCCGGGTTCCGCGTCTGACGTCCGGCGTCGCCGCACGCCCGACCGGGCCACCTCGCGGAGCCGCCGCTCCCGCTTCATTCGTCGGCGGCGACCGCGGCCGTCCCGCGGCGGGACACGGTCGCCAGCAGCTCGCTGACCTGTTCGCGGTAGTAGCCACGCAGCGCGATCTCGAACCGGGCCTTGGAGATTTTTTCCAGGGCCGCGCACCGGGCCTCGGGCCCGTCGCGCAGCAGCGTCTCCCGCAGGTCGCGGATGAGCCGGTTGACCGAGGCGATGTCGTACCCGCGCGGGGCGACGGTGAAGTCCACCGCCGGGACCCACTTCCCCTGCAGGGCGCGGACGTCGGTGAAGCGCTCACCACCGTGGCGGGCCAGCGCTTCCGCCACCTCGTCGGGCGATTCGCGTACCTCGTTCAGGTCGAGCAGCCGTACGGCCGGGCGGCCGTCGATCGGGTGGCGGGCCGTCCGTGGCAGCCGGGCGGCGGCGGATCCGGCGGCGGGAACCAGGAGCGGCAGCGGCACCCCGGGGGCCAGCGGCTGGTCCCCCCAACTGGCCAGCGGCTGGTTCAGTACCAACGCGTCGATGTCGGGCCAGGGCAGTGACTGGTCGACGCCCCGGTGCCGTACCGCCAGCCCGGCCGGACCGATGGCGAACCGGAACGACCTCGACCCGAACCCCAGAATTCCGCGCCTGCGCAGCTCCACGTCGCCTCCACCCGCTCGGTCCGCCCGGTGGGCCTCACGGTAGGAGACGGCGGTAATCCGCCGCGTGGCGCGCGGGGCCGCCGGAGGCATCGAGCCGGCGACCGTGGGTCAGGCTCCGGTGCGTACCGCGATCAGCGACTTGGCCATCCCGGCGAGCCGCTCGGTGCGGATCTGCGAGTCGGGGAAGTAGTACCGCATCTGCGTCCGGTCCAGCAGGTCGGTCCAGAGCACCCGCTCCAGGGCGGCCCGGTAGTCCCGGTTGGGGGTGTGGGTCAGCGGCCAGCGGCGGGCCAGTTCGGTACGGACCCGGACAGCCAGGAACTGCATGCCCGGGGCGATCCAGTGTGGCTCGATCGGGAAGTAGCGGTACGGCGTCTGCACCCAGTGCGCGTCGGCGAGCGTGTGCACCGACTCGGCGAAGCGCAGCCGCCGCTCGTGCCCGCCGACGTGCTCCAGCACCGAGTTGGAGAAGACGAGGTCGTAGCGGCGGTTGGCCAGCCGGGCGGGCAGGGCGCAGGCGTCGACGTGGTCGACCTCGGCCCACTCGGGCACCTCGGCCGGCGGCGTTTCGAGGTTCAGCACGTGTACGTGCTTCGGTCGTACCGCGGCCCGCGTCCAGGTCTCCAACCGGCCGCCGAGGTCGACGACGGACATCTGCGCCAGGGCCGGGAACGCCTCGGCCAGCCACCCCGATCGGCGGGTACGCCGTCGCTCGCCCCAGGAATTCTCGCCGTCCACCAGGAGGAATCGCAGTGCGTGTACATCCACTGGACGCAGGGTAGTTGTACTCGTGGTCGCTATCCAGTCGACGTGCGGACGACTTGCCCAGTTGGCCGCCCGCGGCGCGGCGCCCGGTCGGGGCGGCCCGGCGCGCCGGCGTCGCGCTCAGCGCCCGTACATGACCTTGATGGCCTTGACGATCCGGGCGACCTGCGCGGGGGTGCGTTCGAAGGTCATCGTGGGCAGCGGCGAGCGGCCCCGGCGGCGGGTGACGGACTTGGCCCGGGCGAACTCGCGCAGCCCGTCGTCGCCGTGGATGCGGCCGAAGCCGGAGTCGCCGACGCCACCAAAGGGCAGGGTGGACATGCCCACGAAGCTCAGTACGGAGTTGATGGCGACCATGCCGGTGCGCAGTTGGCGGGCGATGGTGGTGGCGTTGCGTTTGGCGAAGACGGCGGCGCCGAGGC
>NZ_JBFAPK010000058.1:0-40790 GCF_040676675.1 Micromonospora sp. NPDC049559
AGATCTCCACCCCCCCCACACCCCCCTTTCCCTACCCCCCGCTGTTCCGAACTCCGGCCCGCCGGACTTTTGTGGGCGACCGGCCCCTCACGGGGCCGGCCCGCCGGACGTTCATGGTTCGCCGCGGATCATCCGCCGCTGTGACCGGTGAGCATGTTGACGATCTTCTCCCACACCTCGCTCATCACGTTGTACTTCTCGGTCGCGTCGGTGCCGTTGCGCGGCGGGCGCCGCTGGCCCGGGTACTCGGGCGGGCCCGGGTCGTCCCGCAGCGTGATGCCCCGGCCGTACTCCGTGTCGGGGGGCTTGATGCCCCAGGTCTTCGGCTGCTCCAGCGGGTCACCGGCGCGGGCGGTACCGTCCGTCGGACGTACCCGGCCGAGCTGCTGGTCGATGTCGTCCCAGTTGACCCCGTCGGGACCGTCCCCGGGCGGGCAGTTGTGCACTAGCACCGCCGTCTCGCCGGCCAGCACGTAGTAGGTGTGCACGTCGGCGACGGTGAGGTCCCGCATGTCCCTGCCGCCGAGGTGGTTGCGGACGGCGGCCACGAGGACGCGCTCCCCGTCGGCGGTCCGCAGCTCGTGGCCCGGGGTCAGCTCGCCCGCGTCCACCCACCTGTCGATGGTCTCGTCGAAGAACGGGTGGTGGGCGGTGGTCCGCAGCACCTCCGTACCGGCGAGGGCCGCGACGGCGACGGGTCCCGCGACCGTACCGGCCGCGCCGGCCCGCGCCCCGGCGATTCGGGCGACCCGGGCGACCGTGACGTCGGTCAGCTCGGTGTCCCGGTTCAGGTGCAGGTCGGTGACGACCTTCGGGGCGGACCGGCCGGTTTCCGGATCGGTCGTGGCGACCCGGTCACCGACCTTGACGTCCTTGATCGGACGCTTCGAGCCGTCGGCGAGCAGGACCTTGGTGTTCGGATCGAAGCTGTGCTTGCAACCGGAGGCCGCCCGGCCACGGTAGAAGCCGCCGACGGCGCCACCGATGGCGGCACTGGTGAGCACGCCCCGCAGGTCGACCCGCCCCGTCATGGCCAGCTGGGTCAGCGCGTCGCCGACCCCGCCCGCGGTCGCCCCGGTGAGCACCCGTCCGCCGAGCGAGCCGGCGATGCCGCCCATCCTGCCGGCGAGCGCACCGGCGACCTTGCCACCGATCGCCCCGCCCGCGGCGCCGAGGGCACCCTGGGCCGCTCCCACGCCCGCGGAGGCGAAGGCGTCTCCCCAGTTGTGGATGTCGCCCTGGGCCGCGTCCTTCGCCAGGTTGATCACCGCTGCGGCACCGACCATGCAGGCCACAGCGCCGGCCCCGGCGGTGGCCGCGGTGCAGGCGATGCCGGCGAGGATGGCACCGCCGATCGCGACGGCCTCGATGATGGCGTTCTTGTTGTCCTTAACCCACTTCTCGGTCGCGTTGTACGCGTCCTTGACCGTGTTCGCGGCCTGCTTCACGACGCGTACCGTCTTCGCGACGATCTTGCTACCGGCCTGCTTGGCCTTGTGGTACACGGCCTGCGCCGCCCGTTTGACCTGGTGGACCTTGTGGGCGACGTATTTCTTGGCCTTGTGATAGGTCTTTTTCACCCACCGTTTGGCCTTGTGGTAGGTCTTCTTCACGAAGCGCTTTGCCTTTTTGTAGGTGTGCTTCACGAAGCGCTTGGCCTTCTTGTACGCCTTGCTGACCTTCTTCTTGACCGCGCGGACGGCCTTGCTGACCTTCTTCTTCACCGCGTGGTAGGCCTTGCTCACCTTCTTCTTGGCGGCGCGGACGGCCTTGCCGACCTTCTTCTTGACCGAGCTGGCCTTCTTCTTGACCTTCTTCCAGAGGCTGCCGATGCCCCAGTGCCCGGTCGGGTCGGTCACGGTGAGCGGGTTGTCGTCGGCGTAGGCGAACCGGTTGGCGTTGACCGAGTCCGGAATCGGGTCCTCGTCGGCGGTGTCCCGGGTGTCGAACTGCGCGGTGTCGGTGTTGTACCAGCGGGCCCACATGTTGACCCGGCCGGTGACGAAGTCGGTCCACTCCGACTGGTAGCCGAGATGTCCCAGCATGCCGGCGGTGGCGACGACCCGGCCGAGCGGGTCGTACGTCGTCGAGCCGGTGAGCGCGGTGCCGGCGGCGGTGAACTGGCCGACCACGTCGGTGTGCAGGTCCGTCCAGGCCAGGGTCAGGTTCGAACCCGACGCCACGCCGAGCAGGTCGTCGTCGGCGTCGCGGGTATAGGTGGCGGTGCCGTCGGCGGCGAGGGTGTTGCCCGTACCGCTGTAGGTGAAGCCGGGCCGGATCAGCCGGCCGAGGGCGTCGTAGTCGTACGTCTCCGTGCCGGCGGGTGCCTGCTGGCTGCGTACCTGCCCGAAGGCGTCGGCCCGGGTGGCGTACGTGAGCGAGCCGCTGGTCTCCGAGGCCAGCGTGCCGCGCGCCGTGTACTGGTACGAGTCACCGCCCGCGCTGAGCAACTGGTTGCGCTGGTCGTACGTGAAGACCGTGTTGCCGATCCTCGTCCGGTTGCCGGCCTTGTCGTACTCGTACGCCGTGGTGGTGGTGCCGTCGCTGGCCGAGGTGAGCCGGTCGGCCAGGTCGTACGTGTAGGTGTTGGTGGTCGAGCCGGCGAACCCGGTCGTCGTCTTGGACTTCTCGTTGCCGTTCTCGTCGTACCCGTAGGTGATCTTCGCGATCGTGGCCCCGCCGGGGGTCTTCAGCTCGTCGCCCGTCAGCCGGTGCAGGTCGTCGTAGGAGATGCTCCGCCGGTTGCCGTTGTTGCCGTACGTGACGCTGTCGACCTGGTCCATCCGGTTGTAGCCGTACGCCACCTGCACGCCCGCCGCCGTGTTCACCACGGTCTTGACCCGGCCGGCGGTGTCGTAGCCGTAGCCGGTGGTGCCCGCCGCGTCGGTGCGGGCGGTCATCTCGCCGTCCGGGTTGTAGGTGAAGGAGGAGTTGCCGGACGGGCCGGTGGTCGAGCGCAGCAGGTCCCGGTCGTCGTAGCTGAACGTGTTCGTCCCGCCGGGGGCCGACACCGACGTCAACCGCTCGGCGAGGTCGTAGCCGAAGACCCGGTCCGGGGTGGCCACCTCGGCGCCCGTACCGGTCTGCCGCTTGAGGTTGCCCATCTCGTCGTACGTGTTGGTGACGACCACCCCGCCGGGCTGCAGCTCGGAGCGGGCCTGGCCGGCCGCGTCGTAGACCGTGGTGAACGTCCGGTCGGCCGGGTTCGGGTATCTCGACGTGGCCGGCTCGATCTCCGACTCGGGCAGGTCCCAGCTGTTGTACGTGGTGATGAACGAGCTGCCGCGCCCGTCGGTGAAGCGGGTGCGGTTGCCGTTGACGTCGTAGCCGAACGTCGTGGTGATCGCGTCCGTGCCGCTGACCGGTTGCCGCTCGGAGACGACCATGCCGGTGACGTCGTAGGCGAAGGTGACCCGGGTGCCCCGGGCGTCGGTCGAGGCGAGCACGTTGCCCTCGGGGTCGTACTCGGTCGACTCGGTGGTGAGCAGGACGCCCGCGGCGCTGTACGCCCGGGTCGCCGTGCTCCGGCCCGCCATGTCGTAGGTGACCGTGGTGTAGGTGCCGTCGGGCATGGTGGTGCGGACGAGCCGGCCCGCGCCGTCGTAGGTGTAGCTGGTGACGTTGTTCGCGCCGTCGGTGTCGGTCGCCTGCTCACCGGCCGCGTTGTACGTCGACTTGGTCAGCACGCCGGCCGGCGAGCGTTCCTGCGCCAGCCAGCCGCCGAAGCCGTACGTGTAGGTGGTGGTGTAGCTGGCGGCGTCCTGCCGTACCGCCTCGGTGGTGGTGGTCTTGCGGCCGAGGTAGTCGTACGTGGCGGCGGTCACCGCGCCCACCGGGTCCGTCTCGGAGAGCACGTCGCCGAGCAGGTCGTAGGTGTACCTCGTCTCGCCCAGGTTCGGGGCGATCGTCTTGGCGACCCGCCCGAGCTGGTCGTAGACGTAGCGGGTGGTCCGGTTCAGCGGGTCCGTGGTCGCGGTCAGCTGCCCCTGGTCGTCGTAGTCGTAGCTGGTGACCGGCCGGATCGGGGTGGTGGAGCCGGGCGGCGTGTAGGCGGGCTGCCGCACCTCGTCCACCCGGCCGGCCGCGTCGTACGCGGTGACCGTGACGTTGCCGGCCGCGTCCTTCGTCTCGACCTGTTCGCCGAAGGTGTTGTAGCCGGCGTACGTGATCGGACGGGTGGAGACCGGGGTGCCGCCGCCGCTCTCGGCCAGCACCGGCGGCGAGATGGTCGCCACCCGCTCGCCGTCCTCGTCGTACTCGTAGTCGGTGACGTTGCCGTTCGAATCGGTCTCGGCGGTGACCAGACCGTCGGCGTCCCGCTGGTAGCTGGTCCGGACCACCCCCGCGTCCTTCGCGGGCGCGGTGCCGGCGTAGACGCCGCTGATCTCCGACGCCGTCAGCGCCCGCGAGTACGCCTGCGCGTCGCTGATCGAGCCGGACCAGTAGTCGGTCAGGGTGCCGTGGTACCTGACCCGGCCCATGGTCAGCGGGCCCCGGGCCGTCCACGGGACGCGGGTGGCCGGTACGGCCGTGGTCGCCGACAGCTGACCGTTGACGTAGAGCCGAATCTGCCCGGCCGCCGGGTCGTACACGCCGGTCAGGTGGGTCCACGTGTTCACCGCGGCGGCCGTCGCGGACCTGACCTGCACGGTGGAGGTCGACGGGTCGTCCCGGTCCGGCAGCACCAGCGACCAGCGGTCACCGGCGTTGTGGTCGAACTTGACGTAGAAGCCGCTCTCCGAGTCGCCCTCCTGAGCGATCACCGTCCGGTTGCGCGACGCGTCGGTCAGGTACGCCCAGGCCGAGACGGTGAAGCCCCGCGCGGTGTCCAGCACCGGGCCCGCCGTCTCGATCACCGAGCTGGTGGCGTTGAAGCTCGCGGCTCCACCGCGCGCGGTGGACCAGGTCACGTTCGTCGCGGTCGCCGGACTGTTGCCGGCCGAGTCGGCCGCCCGCGTGCCCGTCGTCTCGTTGAGCCGCCAGCGCCCCATCGGCGCCATGGCCCCGTTGTGGGTCGTCTCGGCCAGCGGCCGGCCCACCGGGTCGTACAGGGTCTCCTGCCGGGCCACGAGCCCCGCCGGGTCGGTCAGGGTGCTGGCGACCAGGTGGTCGTCGCGGGAGTACTCGTAGGCGGTGGTGCGCTTGAGGGTGGCGGGGTCCAGCGTGGACGACTTGACCCGGCCGGCGGCGTCGACCACGGCCGTGGTGGTCGTCGCGCCGTTGTTGCTCACCGTGGAGACCAGGTTGCCGGCCGCGTCGTACGCGTTCTCCTCCACCACGAACGACTCGCCGGTGGTCGGGTCGCGGCGGGTCACCTTCGCGGTCAACCCGTTGTCCGTGTACGTGTAGGCGGTCACCCAGCCCATCGCGTCGGTCTCGGAGGCGAGCCGCCCCGCCGGGTCGTACGCCTTGGAGGTCACCACCACGTCCCGGGCCGGGCCCGGCTGGTTCGGGTCGCCGGTGAAGCCGACCACGGTCGAGGTGAGCAGGTTGCCCTCGGCGTCGTACGTCGAGGTGGTGACGCCGCCGTCGGGCTCGGTCTCGCGGACCACGTTGCCGTACCCGTCGTACTGGAGCCGGGTGGTCTTGCCGGCCGAGTCGGTCGAGGTCTCCTGCTGGCCGCGCGCGTTGTACGTCGACGACTCGGTGCGCGGCGCGTCACCGCCGGTGGTGTCCGCCACGGTCTGCGAGGTGACCAGGCCGTCCGCGTCGTACACGGTCGTCGTCACGGGCGTGTGCACCGCGCCGCTGACCCGGTTCGTCACCGGCGGCTCGGTCTGGGTCGTCACCCGCCCCAGCCCGTCGTACCGGTACGAGGTGGTCAGCCCGGCCGGGTCGGAGTCGCTCGCCTCGGTCTCGGTGAGCACCCGCCCGAGACCGTCGTAGGTGAAGGTGGTGACCTTGCCGGCCGGGTCGGTCACCTTCGCCACGTCACCGCTGCGGTAGTAGACCACCGACTGCTTCGCACCGCCCGGCGTGGTCACCGTCATCGGCAGGCCCGCCGGGGCGTACCCGCCGTCGAGGGCCGCCACGGTGGTGCCGTCCGTGTACGCGGTCGTGGTCACCCGGCCCAGCGCGTCGGTCGCCGTGGTCCGGTTGCCCTTGGCGTCGTAGGCGTAGCTCGTCAGGTACGTGTTGTCCGTCGCCGACGCCGACCGCCCGTCCCGCTCCGTCAGCAGCACGTCGTTGCGCGGGTCCGGGGTCAGCACCTCGCTGGTGGCGTCCGGGTAGTACGTCATGTAGACCGTGGAGCACCTGTTCGCCGACCGGTCCTGGCAGGTGGTCTGCGAGACGACGTTGCCACGGACGTCGTGCTCGCTGGTCGTCACGTTGCCGTTCGGGTCGGTGACCGTCCGCAGGAAGCCGGCCACGTCGTACCCGTACTGGGTCTTGTTGCCCAACGCGTCCGTCTCGGCGACCTCGTGGCCGGTCGACAGCTCGTACACGTGCTGGATCGTGTGGTCGCCCGGATCGGTGATCGTCACGATCTTCACCGGGATGCCCGAGGTCTTGTTCGCCGCGGCGAACTGCGCCGAGACCTGCGCCGCGGACAGCTGCGAGCGGAAGTACGCCACGTCGGCGATCTTCCCGGGGAAGTACCCGACCGGGTTCGCGCTCACCCCGGGCCAGCTGCTCCACTTGCCCGCGCCCACGAACGCCCGCCGCGCGTCCGTCCCGACCAGCGGCTTGGCGAGCGTCCCGACCGCCTTGCCGTCCAGGTAGAGGGTCTGGGTGCCGGCCGCGGCGGCCAGGACCACGTGGTGCCACTTGCCGTCGTTCACCGCGCCGGTCGACGTGACCGGCGCCTTGCTGCCGGTCCAGACCTGGCCGCGCAGCTTGCCGTCGGTGCCCACGTACAGCGCCGGCGTCCAGTACGTCGACGCGGCCGGGTCCTCGATCGCACCGGTCTGGTACGAGTACAGCACCCCGCCCGCGGTCGAACCGGACGGCATGTTGAACCACATGCTCACCGACGCCGGGCTCGTCGTCGGCACGTCGGCGGCCGGCAGCGACAGGTACGACGAGGTGCCGTCGAGGCTCGCCACGGTGGCGTCCTCGAACGGGCCGCCGCTCGCGCCGAGGGTGACCGTGCTGTAGGTCGCCACCGCGCCGTTGACCTCGTTGATCGCGTCGACCGTGCCGGTCTCGGCGAGCCGCCAGTAGTCGGACGGGCCGCCGGAGAGCACCGCGCCCGCGTACACCTGGCTCGACCCCGAGACGACCGGCGGGCCGAGCTTCCACACGCCGCCGTTGGCGTCCGTCACCTGCCGGACCGCGCCGGTGACCGGGTCGTAGTCGACCACCGCCGAGGCGTTGCCCGACGGGCGTACCACCGACGTCAGCGGCCGGGCCGCCGCCTTGCCCGCCGAGTGGATGTTGGTCACGTCGGCCGCGGTCAGCGGGCGGTCGAAGAAGCCGACCTCGCCGATCGTGCCGGCGAAGTACGTCGCGTAACCGGTGTTGTCCGTCGGCTGCTGGTGCGGCTGGTCCGGCCAGTTGCCGCCGATGAACCCGCCGCCGAGGTAGCTGTTCGCGGCGCTCGCCGCGTCGATCATTTTCACCGCGCCGGACTTGGTGCCCACCAGCGCGCCGTCGAGGTACAGCGACTGGCCGCTGCCGGCGGCGGATAGCACCACGTGGTGCCAGGCGCCGTCGGTGACCGGGGCGGCGGTGGCGATCGGCGCGGCGCCGCCGGTGGCCCAGAACTGGCCGTACAGCTTCCCGCTGCTGCCGATGTAGAGCGACGGGGTGTAGTTGCCCGGCGTGGTGGGGTTGGTGACCGGGTCCGCCTGGTAGCTGAAGAGCACCCCGCCCGGCGTCGTCGTCCGGAACCACAGGCTGATCGACTGGTTGCTCGCGCTGGTCACCAGCTTCGACGGCAGCTGCACCCGCGACGAGGTGCCGTTGAAGCCGCCGGCGGTCGCCGTCGAGCCGGGCAGCGGGCCGGCCTGGCCCAGGTTCACGTCCGTGTACCCGCCGCTGTCCGTGCCCTGGCTGGCCAGCACCGCGCTCGCCGCCGCCGCGACGCCGGCCCCCTCGGCCAGCCGCCAGTACGACCGGGGTCCGGCGTTCTGCACCGCCACCGGGTACCGGGTCGCCGTGCCGTACGTGTAGCTCGTGCAGGCCGTCGTCGACGTCGGCGGGCAGACCTTCGTCAGCAGGTCCCCGTCGTAGCTGTACCGCCAGGTCAGCACGGTGCTCGCGTCACCGGGCCGGACCGGGTCGGTGTAGACGGTGGCCACGTGCGGCGCGAGCGCCCCGGCCGGGGTGTCCCAGGTCAGGTACAGCGACCGGCCGGAGGCCGAGGTCACCTTCGTGACCCGGCCGGAGGTGAAGGTCAGGGTCTCGGTGCGCCCCTGCGCGTCGGCCAGCGAGGTCAGCCCGAACTGGCCGGCCGTACCGGTCGCGGTGGTGAACGCGTACGTCGTCCCGTCCTTGTCGATCAACCGGTATCCGCCGGTCACCGCCGTGAACGAGGCGAACCGGCCCGACGGCGGCGTGAACGAGCCGTCCGTGTTCCGGCCGAACGCGACCTCCTGCCCGCCGGGGTAGGTCACGGCCACCGTCTGCAACCCGCCGGCCGCGTCCCGCTGCTCGGTCGCCTTGGCGTCGAACAGGCTCGACCAGCCGGTACCGAACGCCAGACCGGAGCGCGGGTCGAGGCTGTTGTACGACCGTTCCACCGACAGCGCCGGTCCCACGGTCTGCACCGTGGCGTCCGTGGCCGACGTGGTGTAGTTGCCCACGTTCGGCTCGTACCCCGCGCCGCCGTTCTGCGCCAGCGCGGAGGTGATGAACGGCTGCGGCACCGGGGTGGTGAAGTCGTTCAGCCGCTGCGACGTGCTCACCAGCGAGCCGTCCTTCGCCCCGACCGTCCACCGGTACGACTCGGCCCACTTGAGCTTGCCCGCCGGCACCGACCAGCTGCGCGAGGAGATCCAGCCCGAGTCGGCCACCACGGTGCCGTCGCCGTCGTAGACCAGGAACTGGTACGTCAGGGCGTGCGGTGAGTCCGGGTCGTGCGCCGCCACCAGCAGCTCCGGCGTCAGCGTGGTCACCGCGCGACCCGACGGCGGGTACTGCGCGTCCACCTGCGGCGCCTGGTTGGTGTACGTGACCTGGAGGTACGGGTCCTTGCCGGCGGGGCCGTTGAGCGAGGTGAACCGCTTCCAGTGGGTCGAGTCGGTCTGCGACGCGGTGACCGCCAGGCCGTAGTTCGCGCCGCCGTTCGCCCAGTTCTGGAACGTCTCGACCGACAGCGGCACCGTCATCCAGGTGCCGAGGCTGCGGTCGCCCCCGCTGTTCGTGCAGGCCGCGCCGGGGTTGGCGGTCACCGATCCGATCGCCGGGCCGAAGGACGGCCCCGGGTAGCTGGTCACCGCGGCCGAGGTCCAGGACTGGGTGATCGGGTTGACCGAGAACGGCTTGGGCTCGCAGGTCGCCGCCCAGGAGTCGAAGATCTTCAGCGACACGGAGGTGATCGACGACCCGCCGTACGTGGCGTCGAACCCGCCGAAACCGATGAACGAGTACGCCTTGGAGGCGCCGCCGTTGTAGGTGCCCACCAGCAGTTCGTCCTCGCCGCTGTGGTCACCTGACTGGTCGTTGCGGGCGTACGTGTCGGTCGAGCCGATCAGGTTCGCCGTCGGGTCCACCGTCACCGGGAAGACCCGTGCCGGGTCGCGCAGCCATGCCTCGTCGACGGTGACCCGCAGCGCCGGCCCGCCGTCGGAGGTGACCAGCTGGTAGGAGACCCCGTTCGAGCGGGTGAAGTCGCCCGACTGGCGGTCGAACCGGGAGTCCTCCATGTACCCGGGCGGGATCGTCAGCCGCACCGCGCCGGCCGTGTCGCGCAGCGACACCGACCCGCCGGCCTCCAGCCGCGGGGTCAGGCCCTTGAGCCGCAGCGGGAAGACCCAGGAGTTGCCGGCGTCGGCCGAGTGCAGGACCAGGGACTCCTTCACCCCGCTGGCGGTCGCCGACAGGCGCACGTCGACGCCGGGCAGGACGCCCCGGTAGGTGAGGCTCTCCCCGGACGGCTCCGGGGCGACGGCGGCGGCGCCCCGCAGGCCGTACGCGAAGGCGTGGTCGACGTCCAGCCGCAGGCTCGCCAGGGCCGGGTCGGCGGCACGGCCGGCGAAGCTGAGGTCCGTTCCGGCGGCGCGCTGCCGCAGCCGGCCGTCCCCACCCGGGACCAGGGTCCGGTCGATCGGCCGCCACGTCCCGTCGGTGGCCCGGTAGTTGACCGCCCGCTCGTACACCTTGCGGGTGTAGGAGCCGTCGGAGTTCGCGTACACGTCGGAGTTCGCGGTCGCCGCCGCGCCCATCCGCCGGCTGGACCTCGGGTCGAAGCTGTGGTCACCGGCGCGCGCCGGCGTCGTCGACCGTCTCGCCTCGGCCGACGGCGGCGCGTACGGCTCCACCGCCCCGATCCCCCGGCCCGGCGCCCGGCCCGCCCCGCCCCGCGCGCGGGTGGCGTCGCCGGGGACGTAGTGGCCCTTGCCCGCGGCGGTACCCGACGGTTGCGCCGGCAGCCCGAGGACGGCGGGCAGGGCCCATCCCGTCGCCGGACGCAGCCACGACCAGAGCCAGGACATCGGGAAGTCGCGGCCGGCCGGGGCGACCCCCGCCGGTACGGCGACCGTCAACATGAACAGGACCCCGGTGACGACCGCGATCCGACGACGCGTCCGGTGCCCACCTCGGCGCTTCGGTGCCCCCATGGCGATCCTTCCCAAGCCGGAGATCATCGCACTCTATCGATCAGGCGGCCGGCCAGGAGGCGCGTCTTTCCTGGTCGATCGGCTGGCGACTTTTTTCGTGGGAGACTATATAGTCGTTGGTTTCCTTCATGCAGGGCGCGTGCGGTGCCGGTGGTCGACGCCAACCACCGTGGATCGAACAAAGAGCAGGTCAGAGGGGCACAGGCGGGCGCTCACACCGCCCGCGGCCCCCGCGCCGGGCGCGGTGTCCGCTGTGGACCTCCGTCACCTGGCGGGGCCGACCGCCTCCGTGACGGCGCGGCTCGCCGCGGCCCGTACCGCCTCCGGGGCCGACTCGCCCACGACCGAGACGTTCGGCGCGGCCGTACCGCCGCCCACCGTGACGAACCGGGCGTCGGGGAACCTCTCCGCGCCCGCCCCGACCGCGGCGACCGGTGCCGCACCGACCGCGAGGACGAGGGTGCAGCGGCTCTGCACCAGGCTGGCCAGATAGGTACGGGCGTTGTCGGCGGTCTGCTCGCCGCTGACCTTGAGGTACTGCACCCTGGCGAGCGTCTTCAGCGAGGCGTCCTGCATCCCCGCCCAGACCGGGGCGGCCTGCTCGCCGGTGATCCCCCGCTCGTCGGTGAGCAGGCACGCGGTGACGTCCCGGTACTGCCGGGCCAGCGGCTGTGGTGGCGGCGACGGCCACACCGCCCAGGTGACCAGCCCGGCGACCACGACCGCGAGCGCCGCCACCGCCCACCACAGTCGCCGCCCACGCCACCGCCCGACGGCGGCCAGCCATCCGGCCGGGATCCACCTGCGCCTGGGTCGCCCGCTCAGCCGTGCCCGTCGTCCCACCCCACCGCCCAACACGCGCCGGAGACTACCCCGGCGGCGGCCGGACCGCCGTCCCGCCGTTCTGGTCCCTGGGCGGGTGGGAGCCGGGTGACGCGGGTCAGGCTATGGTGGACACCACGTACGCGGCGGCCTCGGCGAGCAGCGCCTGGTCGTACCGGGCGTCCCTGGTGGCCTTGCTGGACATGACCGAGATGACGAGCGGCGCGGCGTTCGGGGGCCACGCCACGGCGATGTCGTTGAGGGTGCCGTAGTCACCGGTCCCGGTCTTGTCCGCCACGGTCCAGCCCTTCGGTACGCCGGCCCGGATGCGCTGCGCGCCGGCGGCGGTGGCGTTGCGTTCCAACAGGTCGCGCAGGAACGCGCGCTTCTCCGCCGGCAGGGCGTCCCCGAGCAGGATCTTCTGGTAGTCGGTACCGATGGCTCGGGGCGAGCTGGTGTCGCGCGGATCTCCCGGGGTGGCTTCCGTGATCGTCGGCTCGATCCGGTCCATCCTGGTGACCGTGTCACCAAGGCCGCGCAGGTACGCCGTGAACCGTGCCGGTCCGCCGAAGTCGCGGAGCAGGAGATTGCCGGCCGTACCGTCGCTGTAGCGGACCGCGGCGTCACAGAGGTCCCGGATCGTCATCCCGGTGGCCACGTGCCGCCTGGTGATGGCCGCGCTCTTCATCAGGTCGGCCTCGGTGTACCGGACGACCGTGTCCAGGTGCGTCATCGGCTTGTCGTGCAGCACGGCCGCCGCCGCCAATCCCTTGAACGTGGAGCAGAACGCGAACCGTTCGTCCGCCCGGTACGCGATGGTGGCCCCGGTGCCGGTGGCGAGGGCGTACACCCCGAGACGTGCGTCGAACCTCCGCTCCAACTCGACCAGCCGGTCGTGGCGCTCGTCGGCTGTCGCGGCGGAAGAAGAGGGCGCGGCGGGCGAGGTCCGCGCGGCCGTCGACGGTCGCGTGGCCGTCCCGCCGCCCTTCGTGCACCCGGCCAGCGGCACGAGTGCCGCCACCCCCAGGAGAGCGCGACGGGTGATGGCCGGTTGTCGTGACGTCATGGTTCCCCTCCGCTGAACGAGTGACGACCACTGGCGAAACTCCGCTCGCCACCGTGACCGAGTAACCCCGGACAAGATCCCCATGCCGGAATCTGTTCCGCGAATCAGTATCTATCGGGATACACAGCCCAGGCCGGACGGAAAGCAGTCTGACATCCGGCCGCACATGCCGTCCAAGACGGAAATGCGCGGACCAATGCCGATTCGGCATAGCTATAAGCTGCCAGCCGTGGCGACGACCAAGGTCCTGCGCGAAGCGCGGGAGCTACTGCACGACGGCGGTCTGCGCGGCTCGTTCCTGGTGCGTAACCTCGACACCGGCGACGAGCTCGCGATCGACGCCGACCCGCCGTTTCCGATCGCCTCCCTGGTCAAGGTGCCGCTCGCGATCGCCACCCTGGAACGGGTCGGGCGCGGCGAACTCGACCTGGCCACCGCGATCACGGTGCGGCCCGGCCGCGTCACCACCCCCGGCCCCACCGGCCTGACCAAGTTCCGGCACCCCGCCACCGTCGCGGTCGAGGATCTGCTCTACCTCAGCACGGCGATCAGCGACGGCACCGCGGCCGACGCCCTGTTCGCGCTCACCCCACCCGCCGCGGTCACCGCGGAGCTGCGGCGACTCGGCTACGACGGCATCACGGTACGTCACCTCATGGGGGACCTCACCCAGACCCCGGCCGAACGGTTCGAACCTACCGAGGCACACCTCGCCCACTCCCTCGCCATCGGTGCCGCGACAGCGGGCCAGGGGCATCCCGTGGCCCAGCTCGACATCGGGCGCGCGAACGTCGGGTCGGCCCGCGCCTTCGTCGACCTGCTGGAGGGAGTGTGGCGGCCGACGACGATCCAGCCCGCCACCGCGGCGCGGGTCCGCGAGCTGATGCGCAACAACGTCATCCGGCACCGGCTGGCCCCCGACTTCAGCTCCGACGCGTCCCGGTGGTCGTCGAAGACGGGTACGTTGCTCAACCTCCGGCACGAGGTAGGGGTCGTCGAGCACGCCGACGGGCAGACGTTCGCCGTCGCGGCCCTCACCGAGTCCCGGGTGCCGGCCGTGCTGCAACCCCAGGCCGAGGCGCTGATGGCGCAGGTCGCCCGGACGCTGCGCGACACCTTGCGAATGGCCTGACGGCCGGAAACCCACGACGACGCGGTACGGCCGGTCGGCCAGGCCACCGCGGCCCAAACCCCATTACGCCTGCCGTTCATCCGACCGGGGAAGACAGCTCCGGGGAGGCTTCAGGACCACCGTTCGCCCGCGCCGTTCCAACGTCGCAGCTGGATCGGATAGACCAGCTCGATGCGGTCGCCCGGGTAGACGGCGTCGACCACCTCGACCACGCGGCCCTCGACGTCGAGCGAGACCCGCCGCACGGCGAGCACGGAGACGCCCGGTTCGACATCGAGCCGGTCGGCCTCGTCCGGCAGCGGCGGACGCGCCGTCACGCGCTCCTCGATCCGGTCGACCTCGACGCCGACCGTGGCGAGCTGATGCTGGGTACCGCCGGGCCACGGCTCGTTCCCGGCGTCGAGCAGCTCCGGGTTCCGCGCCGCCAGGTCGTACGGCAGGTACGACCGCGCCAGGCTCAGCGGCGCCGTGTCGGTACCCGGGCGCGTCCAGTAGACCCGCCGGAGCAGCCTCGTACCGACCGGCGCCCCGAACGCGCCGGCCAGGTCCTCGTCGGCGCGCAGCTCGCCGTACTCGGCGTGGAACGTCAGGTCGGCGACCGTCAGCCCGGTGTCGAACTCCACCCCGCCGGTCGACCGCCGCTCCTCTTCGGACTTGCGGACACGGTCCTTCTCCCACTGGTACCGCTCGGCGTTGTACCGGGTGACCCGCTCGCGCGGCGCCCGGACGTACGTCCCGCGCCCCCGCTCGACCCGGACCAGGCCCCACTCGCGCAGCTGCCGGATCGCGTTGCGCACGCTCGTACGGGACAGGTGGTAGCGCTCCGCCAGCTCCAGCTCGCCGGGCAGGACCGACCCGGACGCCAGCTCGCCGCTGGCGATCCTCTCCCGCAGGTCCTCGGCCACCTGGACGTACCTCGGGCGCCAGTCCCGTCCGCTCAACGCTGGCCCCCATAATCCCTGGTCAGCAGCATCTCCGCCGAGGGTACCCGGGAGATCTCCGCAAGCCTGCCACCCGAGCTGTCGAACGGCGGAAAATCGCCCTCGCCGCCGCCCGAGCCCCGCTCGGCACCGGTCGGGCGGCGCCGCCCGCCGAGGGTTCGCCGAGGGCAGGCCGGGTAGACGCGGTACCACGTACCCGACGGCGAGTCGAGCCGAGGTGGTCCCATGTCGCGTGCCCATCGTGGCCCCCACGCCGGATCCGACCGTACCGACGGTCGGCGGACCGGCCTGGCGAATGCCCTGCTGGCCGGTGTCGCCGCCACACTCGCTCGGGAGCTGGTCAGCTCCCTGGACATGGCGGTCCGGGGCCGGCCGTACAGCGACACCCACGAGCGGATGGTGCGGCGGATCGCCGACGGCACCCACGTGAGCGTCGGGACGGAGAAGCCCGCCAGGCACCGCCTGACCGGCCTCGGGTTCCTGCTCGGCTTCGCCAACGGGGTGCTGACCGTGACGGCCTTCGCGCTGCTCACCGGGCGGCGGCGCCCACCGCTCCCGGCGGCCGCGGCACTGGTCGGGGCCGGCGGCATGCTGGTCGCCGACGCCCCGATGGCGGCGCTCGGGGTGGCCAGCCCGCGCCGCTGGGGCGCGCAGGGCTGGTTCGAGGACGGGCTGCCCTACGTCGCCTACAGCCTGGTCGCGGTCACCACGCTGGACCGGCTGGAGCGGGCACGCGCGCGGCGGTGACCGGGGCCCCGGGTCAGGGCGGGGCCGGCGGCGGCGGGAACCGGCCCGGCCGGGTTCAGTTTTCGACCGGCGGCCGGCCGATGGAGGCTATCGGGCGCAGGCGGGTCAACACGTCGAGGTTGCCCGTCGCGATAAGTCCGGCCCGTGTCGCCGCGGCGAGGTCGATCGCTCCGGTGAGCAGGTCGAGGGCCGAGCGGGGCCGCCCCTCCAGGGTGAGGTCGGGGGCGAGGGCCCGCCCCACCCTGGCCTGGACGCCTCCCGGGCCGATCTCGATGAGCGCCGCCCTGCCGGACGCGAGCAGCTGTATGACCACCGGCGGGGCGCCGGGGTCCCCGTCGGTGGTGAAGCACGAGCTGGCGTAGGCCAGCCAGTGGGGCTGGAAGGCATCTTCCTCGCGCTCGTCGGCCAAGAGTTGCAGGCCCCACATTCCCAGCGCCCTGAGGACCGGCTCCAGGGCCCGCCCGGTCGGGCTGAGCGCGTAGAGGGTGGTGGCGATGGGTGGCGGTGCCTCCTCGCGGCTGATCAGCCCGGCCTCCTCGAGCTCCTTGAGGCGGCCGGAGAGCAGGTTGGAGGCGATCCCGGGCAGGCCGTTCCTCAGGTCTGTGAACCGGCACGGTCCCTGCAGCAACAGTTCGCGGACGACCAGTAGGGTCCAGCGCTCTCCCACGAGGTCGAGGGCGCGGGCGATCGGACAGTACTGGCGATAACTACGCATCGCACAAGCGTATCAAGCAGGTAGTTGACCAGCAACACTCCCTGGTTGACTTTTTAAACCGTGTGACAGTAATTTTCAACCATGCCCCGTACGCGGTCCAAGCCGCTCATCCTCGTCGCGCTCCTCCTGGCGGCCTTCGCCGTCAACCTGGACACCACCCTGGTCAACGTGGCGCTGCCGACGCTGATCCGGGAACTGGGCGCCACCGACCGACAACTCCAGTGGGTGGTGGACGCCTACAACCTCGTCTTCGCAGCCCTGCTGCTGACCTCGGGAAGCCTCTCGGACCGCTTCGGCCGCAAGGGCATGCTGGTCGGCGGCCTGGTGGTCTTCGGCGCCTCCAGCCTCGTCGGCGGCTTCGCCACGTCCCCCGGGGAACTGATCGTCGCCCGGGCCGTCATGGGCCTGGGCGCGGCCATGACGTTCCCCGCGACGTTGTCCCTGCTCACCAACGTCTTCACCAGCCGCAGGGAGCGGACTCTGTCGATCGGCCTGTGGGGGGCGACGTCAGGCGTCGCCATCGCCCTGGGCCCCATCGTCGGCGGCTTTCTGCTCCGGCACTTCTCCTGGTCGAGCGTCTTCTACCTGCTCGGACCCGTGGCCGTCGCCGTCGTCGCCCTGGTCGCGGCCTTCGTCCCACCATCCAGGGACCGGTCCTCCAAGCACCTGGACTTCCCGGGACTCCTGCTATCCGCCGGCTTCATGGGGCTGCTCGTCTACACCATCATCGAGGCGCCCAGCCACGGCTGGAAATCCATCCCGTCGATAGCCGGCTTCACCGGCAGCGCCGTCCTGCTGGCGGCGTTCGTCATGAGCGAGCGCAGGGCCGCCCAACCGATGCTCGACGTACGACTGTTCAGGAACATGCGCTTCAGCGCCGCCAGCGCCGCCGTCACCATCGGCTTCTTCACGCTCTTCGGATTCATCTTCCTGATAACGCAGTTCTTCCAGTTCGTCCGCGGCTACAGCCCGCTCTCCACCGGCGTTCACCTGCTGCCGGTCGCGCTCTCCGTGGCCATCGGGTCCGTCGTCGGTACCAACCTCGCGGTCCGCGTCGGCACCAAGGCGATCGTCACGGCCGGGCTCGCCCTCCAGGCGATCTTCTACTTCTGGGTGGCCGCCGACCTCTCACCGACGCTGGACTACTCGATCATCGCCACCCAGATGGTCGTCTACGGACTGGGCATGGGCCTGACCACCGCACCCGCCACCGAATCGATCATGGGGGCGGTCGCGACCGACCAGGCGGGTGTCGGATCCGCCGTCAACGACTCCACCCGGCTACTCGGCGGAACCCTCGGCGTCGCCGTCATCGGCAGCGTCTACGCCTCGCTCTACAACTCGCGGCTCGGCGCGACCCTCCCCGCGGCACTTCCCGGCGCGCTCACCAACACCGCCCACCAGTCCGTCGGCGCCGCGCTCGAAATCTCCCACCAACTGGCCGCGCAGGGACAGCACGCCACCGCGGACGCGGTACGACTGGCCGCCGTGCACGCGTTCAACCACGGATTCAGCATCGGAAGCCTCGTGGCCGCCGGCGTCGCCGTCGCCGGAGCGCTACTCGCCGCCGTCTTCCTGCCCAACCAACCTCCGCAGCGCGCCGAACCGAGAGAACGCTCGGCCCAGCCGATCGAAACGCCGTAGTCCACACCACACCGCCGCCGAGGAATCCGTCGTAAGAGCCCACCCCGCTTCCGTCGACAAGGGCGCCGTCGCGGATGTGTCTCCCACCAAGGAAAGCGCGATGCCAAACACCATCATCTTCGGGTTCAGCGTGGCCGCCGGCCTGCTCGCCTGGGCCACCATATTCAAGACGTTCGTCTGGCCGCGGCTCGGCACGTTACCCATGCAGCGGCGCTACGAGCGGCTGCTCTCCATCCACTTCTTCCGCTACCTGGGAAGCGTCTTCTTGATCACGGGCGTGACCGCCCACGAACTACCGTCCGGGTTTGCCGTGCCCGCGGTCGCCGGCGACCTGATCGCGTTCGCGCTGGCGTTGCTGGCCTTCGCCGCACTGCGCCGGTCGGGCGGGAAGCAACTTCAGAACTCCCTGATCTGGCTCTTCAGCGTGGCCGGCACGCTGGACCTGCTGGCGGCGCTGACCGCCGGATATCTGCTCATTCCGGATCCGGGCGACTTCGGCGCCGCGTATTTCATTCCCACGTTCTACGTGCCGCTGTTGCTGGTTTCTCACTTCTACATACTCAGGATCTCGCTGCGGCCAATGCGCGGGTAATTCGACGGCCCGCCGGCGGCACACCCGCCGGCGAATCTGCGGCTACCGCCCATACCACGCAGGTCGTCGCTGCTACGGTCGCCTGGTGACTGTGAGTCAATTGGCGGTAGCACGCGACGGACATCGGCTGTACGCCGAGGTGAGGCCGGGCGCCGGGGTGGCCATGTGTTGCTGCACGGCTTTCCCGACAACCTCCGCCTGTACGACCGGCTGCTGCCACACCTGGACGAGCGGCGGCCGGTCGTGCGGTTCGACTTCCTCGGCTGGGGAAGCTCCGACAAACCTGCGGGCTACCCGTACACGGCCGACAACCAGACGCTCGACCTCGCCGCGGTGCTGGACGCGGTCGCGGACCGGCTGGGCCAGAACCGAGTGGTCCTCGTGGCACACGACTCGTCCGGGCCGCCCGCCATCGACTGGGCGCTGGACCACCCCGACCGGGTCAGCGCGCTGGTCCTGCTCAACACGTACTACCAGTGGCTGCCCGCCCTGCGCCTGCCACTGGCGATCGCGCTCTTCTCCACACCGGGCGTACGCGCCGTCGCCCGCGCCCTGGCCCACCGCCGCCCCCAGGTGCAGAAACGCCTCTACAGCTGGCAGGTGGCCGGGTTCATGAGCGACCCCGCGGCGCGTCGGGAACTGGTTCCGGAACTGCTACGAGCATTCCCGTCCACCCAGCCCGCGTTCTGGCGCCTCAACGAGGATCTGTTCGGCACGCTGCTACGCAGACGCCGCCGCATCCCGGACATGCGCCGGTTCACCCCACCCGTACGGGTGGTCTTCGGCGCGCGGGACCGGAATCTCAACACCCGGGTCGCGCTACGGTTCGCGGAACTCTTCCCCAACGCGGACCTGCACCTGCTGCCCGACGCGCGACACTACGTGCAGGTGGACGAGCCCGAACGCGTCGCCCACCTCATCAACACCGCGTGACCCCGCGAGAGTCAGCGGTCAGGCCGCCGCCGGTGGCGGGGCGGGCGGCGGCAGGAACCGTCCGCGCGCCGCGGCCACGACCGACCGTACGGCGACGCCGCCGATCAGCGCCGTGATGGCCGCCAGCACCAGGTACGCGTAGACGCGGCGACCCCACGGTTCGCCGGCCGTGAGCCAGTGCAGGGTGGTCGTCGCCACCGCCGACCAGGAGAACGTGAACGCCCAGAAGCTCGGGGCGAAGTTCAGCCGCAGGTAGAGCGGGAGCAGGCGGATCTGCGCGAGGACCAGCAGCAGCCCGTACCCGGAGATCAGCATCACCCAGACGTCGATCCGGCCGCCGTTGCGGGCGAAGAGCGCGAGCCCGGCCACCGCCGAGGGGGCCACCTCGATCGCCAGCGTCGGTACGAGCGGCGCCGGCAGCGGCGGCCGGACGAACAGCCGGTTCAGGATCAGCGAGCCGAGCACGAGCCAGCAGACGAACCCGAGCCCGAGCATGACATCGGCCAGGGTGCGCTGCCCGACGGACGACGCGGCGGCCGAGGCGATGAACCCGCCGGCCACGGTGGGCAGGAAGTAGCCCGGGTGGATCTGGTCGACGTCGACCCGGCCGTAGATCCACTGGCCGGTTATCCAGGCGCCGAAGGCGAGGACGAGGACCAGGAAGACGTCGACGAGGACCCGTCCCAGGGCCAGGTCGTGCGGCACGACGCCCTGCGCGGCGAGCAGCGTCGGGGTGATGACGGCGAGCGATAGGAACGGGCCGGCGATCGGGTCCACCAGGTCGCCGACGAGGGCCCTCGGCCGGGGCAGCGCGTACGCCGCGTACGCCACCAGCACGGCGAGCCACGCCAGGGCGGCGAGCGCCAGCACGGCGTTGCCGACCCACCTCGGCACGTCGCCGTCGCGTCCGGCCACGATCCAGGTGTTGCCCAGGCCGGCGAGGCCGAAGGGGATGCCGAAGAAGTTCGGCGGAATCCGGACGGCGGCCACCTGACACCTCCCCTGGCGGGGGCGGTCCCGCGCGGGCGATCCGGCTCCCATCCTGCCCAGAACCCGATCCGCCGCGCGGTCGATCGGGTCAACCGCCGCGCGAGAACTGTTTCGCGCCCACGGTCCAGGCAGCAGGGGAGGCGGACATCCGGCCGGAAATCGTCAATCTGGCGGACGACGCCTTGAATGATCGAGAACCCCGGAGTTGGCAACGTATCGGGAAGGACAACAACAACAGAACGAAGGACGGAGCACGCCTTCGCCATTAGTCTTACCGTCTACGGAGATAGCGTCGAAGCGCTCGCTTCGCGCGAAGCAGGCAAGCGTACCCGACCACGCTGCCGCCCTGAGAACCTGTAGGAGGGCGCGGACCACCAGCTTCCGCCGGAGATCCGCCTTTCCCCGAGCGAGGAGTCTCGGGTGTCCGATCTCGACATATTCGTGGGTGAGACCTCCGGCACCGCCGCGCTGGTGCTGCTCGGCGATGGCGTGGTCGCCGGCGTGGTGCTCAAGCGGTCCAAGGCGTTCGGTGCCGGCTGGCTGGCGATCTGCTTCGGCTACGGCCTCGCGGTGATGGTCGGTTCGTACCTGTCCGCGCCGAGATCGGCCGCCTCGCTCAACCCGGCGGTGACCCTGGCCCTCGCGATCAAGGGCGCGATCGCCTGGGACACCGTCCCCCTCTACGTGGGCTCGGAGCTGCTCGGCGCCATGATCGGCGCCTTCCTGGTCTGGGCGGCCTACCTGGGCCAGTTCAAGGCGTTCCTGCGCGACCCGAACGTGCTCGCGGCACAGCCGCCGGAGGGCCTGATCCACCACGGAGCCGCCCCGAGGGCCGGCCCGGTGCTCGGCATCTTCTCCACCGTGCCGGCGATCCGGCGCTACGCGCAGAACTTCCTCACCGAGGCGATCGGAACGTTCGTCCTGGTCATCGCCGTCCTGACCCAGGGCCTCAACCAGAAGGGCACCGGCCTCGGCCCGATCGGCTTCCTGATCGTCGCCCTCGTCGTGGTCGCCATCGGCCTGTCCCTCGGCGGTCCCACGGGGTACGCGATCAACCCCGCGCGCGACCTCGGTCCCCGCATCGTCCACGCCCTCCTGCCGCTGCGGAACAAGGGCGGTTCGGACTGGGCGTACGCCTGGGTCCCGGTGTTCGGGCCCCTCGCGGGCGCGGCCCTGGCCGCCGGATTGTACGAACTCGCGTTCGTGTGAGCCCGGACCGACAACGCCCCCTTTCCGTTAGCTCGACTTCTTCCACAGCGCAGCAGCCGAACCAGGCACGCCCGGCCCGCCACTGTGCGAGTGCGTCGAGGGAACACGTGAGGAGGTACGGCAATGCAGGGGTTCCAGCACAATATGTTCGATCACGCGGATGTCCGAATCCACTACGTGACCGCGGGCACTCCGCCGGGCAATGGCGGTGACGATCGAACGATCGTGTTGTTGCACGGCTGGCCCCAGACCTGGTGGGAATGGCGCTTCATCATGGAACCCCTCCGATCCGACGGCTGGTTCGTCGTGGCTCCCGACTACCGAGGGGCCGGTGGATCGTCGAAGCCCGAGGGCGGATACGACAAGCAGACGATGGCGGGCGACATCAGGGCACTGCTGCAACATCTCGGCGTGCAGAACCCGATCACCCTTGTCAGTCACGACCTCGGGATGCTGGTCGGCTACGCGTACGCCACCCTCTATCCGGACGACGTCGAGCGCCTCGTGCTCATGGAGGCTCCGATCCCGGGCACCCAAGCGTACGAGAGCACGCTGGCGACGACCGCGTTCAGCCAGTCCAAGCTCTGGCACTTCCACCTCCACGGCGCACCGGACAACGTCGCCGAGACGCTCATCGCCGGCAGCGAGTTTCCATATCTGCGCTCCTTCTATGTCAAGTTGAGCGCGAATCCCGACGCCATTCCGCTGTCGGAGGCGAAGCGATATGTCGCCGACTACACGGCTCCCGGAGCCATGCGCGCCGGCATCGAACTCTTCCGGGCCTTCGAGCAGGACGCGGCCGACAATCGGCGCATCCTCGCGGAGAAGGGCAAGCTCAAGATGCCCGTGCTCGGGCTCGGCGGGACCGCGAGCTTCTTCCTTCCGGTGGCCGAGAAGATGCTCTCGGAGGTCGCCGAGAACGTCACCGTCCGACCCATCGAGAATTCGGGCCACTGGATCGCCGAGGAACAGCCGGAGACGCTCGTGCAGCGCCTACGCGAGTTCGTCCAGGCGACCGGGGGGGTGACCTGACGGAGTTCGTGGGCCGCGCGGCTTCGGCATCGCGGGCGGGTCGGCCCGTCCGGAGCCGATACCGCGGCCCACCGTCGTGAGCCGGCAGCCAGCCCGCGGCCCCGGAGGCGCCCACCACGGGCCCCTCGACCAGTCCTGTGGGGGTCCAGTCGCCGGCTTGCAGCGCGGTGGCCAACAGCCGTCGGGCGAGGGGTTGGTCTCGTTCGAGGCGAGGTCGAGTCGCAGCGCCCCGATCAGGTCGGGATCGCCCCGAAGGGCGGACAGGACCAGCGCCTCCGCGTTCTCTGGCAGGGTGAAGTACGGGCCGGGCGCATTGCCCGACGCTGGCATGACCGCAGCGACGTACACCGCGTGCGCCACCAACTCGGGAACCTGCTGCGCCACCCGGGTCAGGACTGGACCGCCCATGCTGTGGGCCACCACCGTGACCGGGCCGCCACGTCCGAGCTGTTTCATCTGAAGACCCAGCAGATCGGCCGCGTGGTCGAGGTCCACAGCGGCCACCGGCGAGACTTCGGTGGCCAGCGCCGCCGGGTCGAACGGACGCATGGTCAGGCACTCAGGCCGGCGGGCACGCAACCCGTGTCCGGCCATATCAACCGCCAGAGCCGGGCGGCCATCCGGCACGAGGTAGCCGATGACCTCGTTCCAGCACCAGGCCCCATGCCAGGATCCGGGCAGGAGCAGGATCGGCGTAAAACCGGGAGACATGGCCACTCCGTTGATATGAGGGTCGGTCACAAGAGTTTGTCCTGGGTGAACGGGACATCCCGGAGGCGGAGGCCGGTGGCGTGGTAGATCGCGTTGCCGATCGCCGCGGGCACCCCTGTTCCGGGTGTCTCACCAAAGCCGCGTGCGCCAAGTGAGGGTTTGTGGTTGTCGTCCGCGCGATCGACGAACAGGGCTTCCACCGACGGGACATCGGCGCAGACCGGGACCAGGTAGGCGGACAGGTTGGGGTTGACGACCCGGGCCGTGTGAGGATCCACCATCGTGTGCTCCATCAGCGCGAAGCCCAGGCCCCAGGTTACGCCGCCGATCACCTGTCCGCGCGCGGTCCGGCGGTTGAGCACCCGCCCTACGTCGTAGACGGCCACGACGCGGCTCACCCGCAACGCGCCGACCCGTGGCCGTATCCGGACCTCCACGAACACTGCTCCAGACGTGTGTCCGGGTACGTTCCGCCTTTCGCCCTGCACCTCGAGCACGCTGCCACGGCGACGCATGACGCCGCGGAAGGTGTCACGGCGACGACGGTCGCCTCGGGCGTACAGCCGACCGTCCTCCACGACGACGTCCTCGGCCGGCACGCCATACAGATCGGAATGGGGGTCGGCGACAGCGAGACGTACCACGGTGTCTCTCGCGGTCCTCGCCGCCTGATCCACCGGACCGACCACGCTCGGCATCGTGGACGATCCCGCCGAGATCGACGCACGGGGAAACTCGGTGTCGCCGAGCAGCGTCGTGACGTGGCCGAGCGGTACGCCGAGCCCATCGGCAGCGACCTGAGTCAGCACGGTGTAGGTGCCGGTGCCGATCTCCTGGCTCGCGGTCCGCAGGGTCGCCCGCCCGTCCAGCCCGATGGTGAGCGAGGCGAAGGACTCGATCGAGTTGAAGCTGTGGAACTCGGTGGCCATGCCCCAGCCCACGTACTCGTCGCCAACCCTCATGGACCCCGGCCGGGGATCGCGCCGCTCCCAGCCGAACGCCTTGGTCCCCATCCGGTAGCACTCCAGCAGGTGGTCGCTCGGGTCGGTCGTGGTGTGGTTGCGTACCCGAACCTCCACGGGGTCGATGCCGACCTCGTAGCTGAGCTCGTCCAAGGCGGTCTCAAGAGCGAAGTGAGCAGTCGTCTCGGGTGAGCGCATGTAGCTGGACGTGTGCAGATCCAGCTTGACGCCCATCTGCCGAACGTGCACGTCCGGGCAGGTGTAAAGGTTGATCGTAGAATCGCTGAAGTTGTAGACCCCGTTCTCGGTACGGCTCAGCTGCTGCGTCGAGGTGTCGACGATCGCGGTCAGCACACCCTGCCGGGTCGCGCCCACCCGCAGCCGGCGACTGAACTCGGAACGGTGGCCGTTCGAGGTGTACATCTGCGCCCGGGACAGCACCAGCTTTACCGACCGTCCGACGAGCCTCGCCACCTCCGCGGTGAGCAGAGTGTGGGGATAGACGGGCCCCTTGGCGCCGAAGCCTCCGCCGAGGTAGGGCGAGACCACCCGGACCTTGGTCAGATCGGTGATGTTGAACGCCTGAGACACGATCATGCGGGTGAAGACGACGCCCTGTGCGCTCTCGTAGAGAGTCAGCTCGTCGTCCTTCCAAACGGCGGTGGTGGTATGGGGCTCGATCGGATTGTGATGCTGCATCGGGCTGCTGTAGGACCGCTCGATCCGGACCGGTGCCTGCCCGAAAGCTGCCTCGGCGTCACCGCGGACGTACTCGTTCTCCCTTTCACGGAACGCGGGCGGCAGGAACGCTTCGTCCATCGCGTCTGCCAGCCGTACGACGGCCTCCTCGGCGCGGTAGCGCACGCGCACGAGGTTGGCGGCCTCCTGTGCCTGTTCCAGGGTTTCGGCCACCACGTAGGCGACCGGCTGCCCGTTGTGGTGGATACGGGTATCCTGCATCGGCACGAAGCCCTTGGTGTACGGGAATGCCGGCACCGTGAACCTCCGCATGTCGCGGTGGGTGTAGACCGCCACGACTCCGGGGTGGGCCAGCGCCGCACGGGTGTCGATCTCGAGGATCTCTCCCCGGGCGATCGTGCTCATCACCATGAAACCGTGCAGCGCGTCGGTCAACTCGTTGTCCGCGGCGTACCGGGCCGCGCCGGTGACCTTCACCCGGCCGTCCACCCGCTCCACACCCTGACCGACCAGCTCGGTCATCGCATGCCTCCGAGATCGCTGAGGACGCTCGCCAGCGCCCGCTGAACGAGTTGGACCTTGAACCTGTTGTCCTCGTACGGCGTGGCCTCCCGGACGAGGGTCCGGCCCGCGTTGTCGATCGCCGCCTCCGTGAGCGGACGGCCTCGTAGCGAGGCCTCGACGCGCGGGTCCCGCCACGGACGTGTGCCTATCCCGCCGAATGCCAGTCGCACGTCCTGCACGACACCGCCTCTCAACTGGAGCGCGGCCGCCACGGACACCACAGCGAACTCGAAGGTCGCCCGGTCGCGCAGTTTCAGGTAGCGCGAGTGGGTGGCCAGGGACGTGCGTGGAACGTCCACCCCGGTGATGAGGTCTCCGCTGCGTATCACCGTCTCCTTCGTCGGGGTCGACCGGGGTAGGAGGTAGAAGTCGGACATGGGGACGGCCCGGGCTCCGTCAGGGCCGAGCAGACGCACCCATGCGTCCAGCGCCGTCAGCGCCACCGCCAGATCGGAGGGATGCGTAGCGATGCAGTGGTCACTGCAACCGAGAATCGCATGCCCGCGGTTGTACCCGTTGATCGCCGGGCAGCCACTGCCGGGAGCACGCTTGTTGCACGGTGAGGCCGGGTCACGGAAGTACCCGCACCTGGTGCGTTGCAACAGGTTCCCACCGATCGTGGCCATGTTGCGTACCTGTGGGGAAGCCGAGGCCAGCAGCGCCTCCGACAACACCGGGAACGCCCCCCTCAGCCCGGAATGCTCGGCGACCTCCCGCATCCGGGCCAGGCCACCAACGCGCAGCCACCGGGAGTCGAGAGCGATCCGGTTGATGTTCAGGTGGCTCAGATCCACCAAGTGGTCGTGAACCTCCGCTCCGTCCCGCATTAGATTGAGCAGGTCGGTTCCGCCGGCGATGAACGTCGAGTTCGGTGTTCTGGCGGCGATCCGTACCGCGTCGGCCGGATCTTTCGCGACTGTGTACCCGAATGCCCTCACCGCCCGATCTCCTCTGCCGCGTCGGCTACAGCCGCGACGATGTTCTGGTAAGCCGCGCACCGGCACAGGTTTCCGCTCATCCACTCTCGGATTTCGGCCTCGGAACCTGTGTGACCTTCGTGGATACAGGCCACAGCGGACATGATCTGACCGGGCGTGCACGCGCCGCACTGAAACGCGTCATGACGGATGAACGCCTCCTGTACCGGGTGCAGGTCATCGCCTCGCGCCAGTCCTTCCACGGTGGTGACCTCGGCGTCCTGCGTCATGACCGCCAGGGTCAGGCAGGACTTGATTCGCTCACCGTCCAACAGCACCGTGCACGCGCCGCACTCGCCCCGGTCACAGCCCTTTTTCGTGCCGGTCATGTGGAGGCGTTCACGCAGCGCGTCCAGCAGGGTCACCCTCGGCTCCACTGTGACCGCATGGCGCTGCCCGTTGACCGACAGGGTGATCTCGGCCGCCGCGCCGGCGGCGACGGTGTACGCCCTGGCGGCCGCGGCGTGCGATGGTCCGGCGACAGCCGGACTCGCGCTGGGTCCTACTGTTGCCCACGCCATACCCGCTGAGGCCGCCGTAACGGACATGAGAAACGTGCGGCGGCTGAGGTCCCCGTTGTCGGGGCCGACTTCCCCGTCTGTCACGGCTGAGCCGTTCTCGTCACTGGAGGTTTCCATGCTTCGCCTTTCGTAGCGGGACTGGGCCGACTCCGCCGGAGCCGCCGATTACGAGGTCTGTTGTTCACCCGGGCGCTGCGCGGCGGCACGGCGGCCGTTCCTTTGCAGCCCGCCCGTGACGACGGCGAGGCGCTGGGCGCCGCCTGAACTGGTCTGTGATGCGGTCATGCCATCAACGCTGCCGTGTGGCCCCTTGCGGTAACAGATGCTCCCGAAGGAGGGGATGACGCCCCCTCCTTCGCTCCCGTCGCGGTCAGGTCCATCCCACCGCGTGCCAACCAGCAGCCCCTCCGGGCGCTTGCGGTCGTGTGATCAAGACGTACTGGTCACGAGTCAGGGCCATCATGCCCGGCAGTCGCCGCCGGGCGAGGGCATCTCGACGGCGGACGAACCCCGGCCACAATCGGTGGCCGGAAGCATCGACAAAGGCATCCGGCGGCGGCGCCGAGCATCCACCGGCGCTTGCTCCTCGCTCAGGTCGAGCGGGTTGCCGGGCGCGTGGTGCAGCTGACGGCGTACGCCGTCGGACAGGCCCGGTCTATTGCCACCAGCAGAGTCTCGGATTCACTGCGTGGCAGCGGCCGCACGACGATCTCCGACCATCCAGAGCGGACCGAGCAGGTCACTTTGGTCCCGACATGCGTTCCTTATAGCGTTTGCTCCTCGCGAGCTCAGCCTTGCGGGTAGGTCACACCGGGGAAGTCGTGCTGCGCCTGGACGAACTGGTGCTCCCACTCGGCCGGCCAGCCGAATGCCGTGGTCGCCAGCGGTTTGAGGTTCACGCCAGCCGCGCCGCTCCAGAAGTGCACGAACTCGCCCCAGTTGAGGTCGCGGGCGTACGCCCCGTTGTGCTGATGGAAGTTCGCGGCCAACAGTTCGAAGAAATTGGTCAGCGGAGCGGTTCTACCGTGGTCCCGCCAGATCGGATAGAACCAGTCCCGGAACCAGTACGTGTCGGTGCGCGGATTGTCGTAGGTGGCGGTGACGAGGTGGTGGTACGCGCGGTTCGCATCGGCGGTCATCCCGAGGTTGACGTACATGTCGTACCCGTAGATCTCGCACCAGGCGCTGTCATTCCAAATGGGGAAAGCCGGCGAGTTGCGGACTCCCAGGGAAGAGCCCTCGACGATATGCCCGATCTCGTGAACGATGATGTCCCGATGCCAGTCGGTCGCCTGGTTCCAGTTGTCGACGCCGATGTCGATGACGTTGCGATGGTCGTGGTGCCCGTCGAAGACATTGGCCGGATGCCCACCGCCGTACCGGCCCTCGTGGAAGATGGCGGCGAGCCGGGGGTTGCTGAACGAACCGTAGGTCTGCTTGGTGTACCGCCACATGGCGGTGGTGAAGGTGTCGAGCCAGCCGGCCTGCGCCGGATCCACGTCCGGGTCGAGGTAGACCCCGACGTCGTCGTTGTACGTCGTCCGCGTCAGTGGCTGGACGTGTTCGTTCCAGTGCTCCTGCCAGGTCGCGGGGAGGTTCGGATCCCCCGTGGTGGCGTCCACCGTCGCGTACCCGGAGCGGCCGGTGCCGTTCTCCGCCCGGACGCGGTAGTGGTACCGGGTGTTGCCGGAGAGCCCCAGGCCATGGAATCGGGTGGTGCCGACCGGTAGGTCGCGTGACCAGTTCCAGTTGGTCCCGTCGATCGACCGCTCGATACGGTAGCGGGTCTCCCACCGGGTGTTGTCCTGCCAGCTGAGGACGATCTGGTCGCCGGAGACCACCTGGGCGGTCAGCCCGCTCGGCGCCGACGGCGGTGGGGTCGTCGCGGTCGTCGTCCCGAGGATCTGCCATTCGGCGAGCTGGGTGCCCGCCGCACCGGCGTTGGCGGTGATTCGTAGCCGGTAGTAGTGGTACGCGGTGGTGTTGGGAAACGTGTACGACTTGCGCGAGTGACGCGCGACGAACCTCTGATCGCTGCGGCTGTCCAGCGTCACCCACGTCGTTCCGTTCGGTGACGCCTCGAAGACCCAGCTCCGTGGATCGCGATCGGGGAAGTCGTTGGCCGAGGTGATCCGGTAACCGGTCACGGTCGTCGGATTTGCGGCCAGGTACTGCAGCCAGGTCGTGGAGTGGAGGGTGAAGTACTTCGAGTACGGAGTGTTGTCGATGGACTTGTCGGCCTCCTCGCCGGCCCAGTCGTTCCACTCGGCGGTCAACGCCCCGGGCACGTCCGTGACGTCGATCGGATCCATGGCGTACGCCGATCCGCCACCGATGACGACGAGACCGGTCGTGGCGACGGCGACGGCGGTGACCGCCGCCCAGGTGTGTCTTGGTCGTGAGGTGAGCAACTGTGTCTCCGTTTCGTTGGTGTCGACTCGCCGCCGGGTTCTCCGGCGGAGGACGACAGAGGGGCGCCCCGATCCCTGGTGGGTCAGTTGGCCGGGCCGATCAGCTTCCACGGCTCGTGGTCGGCGTCCGGCCCGGTGCCCGGGATGTTGCCCTGAGTCCACCACTTGGCCTGCCAGACCTTGCCGCCGTACTTCACGGTGGTCTCCTCGACCGGCTGGGTCGCCGGGTTGTAGACCCGGGTCGCGTCCCAGGCCGGGGCGGAGCAGCCGCCCGCCGGTGGGGCCGCCGGCGACGATCCCCGGTTCTGTTCCGACCGCAGCGCGAACCGCTGGGTGTCCAGCCGGAGCGTGGTGTTCACCGGTCCGGTGGCCGGCAGGTAGTAGATAATCGGGATGTCCAGGCTCTTGCCCGGCGGGATGATCTGGCAGTAGTCCAGCTTGACGCCGACCCGGTGGAAGTCGCCGCGCAAACCGCCGCCGGCGTTGGGGCCGGTGTGTCCCGCCTCCACCTGCCACTTACCGCCCTGCGCCCCGGTCTGCCAGTCACCGTCCTTGATCAACGGTGGGGTGGAGGTGGGCAGGTCGAAGCGGAGCTCGACGTCCTTGCCGCCGCCGATGGTGACGGCGGTGTTGTTGGTGACCCGGAGCGTGGGTTGCATCGGCCACAGGTCCGCGGCGGTGGAGCCGTACTCCACCAGGTCGACGGTGACGTCGAGCGCCGCCGACGGCATCGTCACCGAGCTACCGGCGTTGCGACTGGCGCCGTAGGCACCGATCCGGGCGAGCCGCTCGTGCAGCCGCGTGGTCATGGCGTGGCCGATGCGGCAGGGATTCTCGTCGGTCACGGCCGCCGGGCAGTGGTAGTCGCCGCCCAGCTCCCACATCATCACGCCACCGGCACCCTTGTCGATCACGTAGTTGGCGACCGCGTCGATGCCCTGCATGTCCGTCGTGGACAGGAAGACGTCCTTGCTGTCGTTCCACAGCCAGGAGGTCTTCGTGGTGTCGTCCCAGTGCCGGACGTACGCCCCGGTGAACTCGTCGGACGGGTCGGCGTCCGGTGTCAGGCCCACGTTGTCGGCGTACCTGGGCATGACATACCTTTCCAGGTTTTTGGCGTGCCACATGGGGTTGACGCCGGCGCCCAGTTCCTCGCCCTCGGCGGTCTTGTCGTGCCAGATGTTGTCGATGCCGACGGCGCCGTTGCCGCACGGCCGCGCGATGTTGGTGCCCGGTGGGCAGTCGGTCCCCGTCGAGGTCCCCCACATGCCGGACTCGCCACCGGTGACGCCCTGCCAGCCCCGCGTGTAGTACGGGATGCCGATGTTGATCCGGCCCGCCTGCATCGCACCGCGCAGATAGTGGAACGCCCAGTCGGTGTTGAAGTAGCCGACGCCGTCGTACTCCGGGGTTGTGTAGAGGTCTCCCAACTCCCCGTCCCGGCCGTCGTCGTAGAGCGGGGCGTTCGGCCCGACCACGTCGTTCCACGTGCCGTGGAAGTCGTACGACATCAGGTTGGTGAAGTCCTGGTACCGCAGCGCCTTCTGGTTCGCCATACCCCGGACCAGATAGCCCGACGCCGACGACGCGGACGTCAGCAGGTAGTACTTGTCGTCCACCGCGGCGGCCCGGTCCAGCGTCTCCCGCAGCGTCCTCATCAGCGCCGTGTAGCTGGCCGGCAGTCCCGGCCGCCTTGAGCGCGCCGTGTCCCAGTCGTTGGGGTTGCCGGTCTGGTCCAGCGTCGTCGGGTACTCGAAGTCGATGTCCACCCCGTCGAAGCCGTAGTCCCGCAGGAAGTCCACCACGGAGTCGGCAAAGGTGTTGATCCCGCTCTGGTTGACCGTGCCGTCGGCGTTGGTGGTCATCGAGTAGAAGCCGCGGGACTCGGCCCAACCGCCGACCGAGATCAGCGTCTTCACCCGTGGATGCAGCTCCTTGTAGCGGGTCAACAGGTTGAAGTGCCCCCGGTACGGCAGGTCGAGGTCCATCTCCGCGCCGGGTACGCCGGGCCAGGTCATGCCGATGGCCGGATTCTCGGCACCGGCGGCGCCCACGGAGATCTGGTTGTTCTCGATATGGGCGAAGGCGTAGTTGATGTGCGTCACCTTTGACCATGGAATGTTCTTGACCAGGTAGTACGGCGTGCCATCGGCTCCGGTACGGCCCCCGTTGAAGTAGCCGATCACCCGCCGGGACCGGCCCTGACCGAGCCACTCCCGGCCCTCGGAGTCGTAGACGTCGCAGTACGGGGTGGTCGCGCCCGCGGTCGGTGGCATCCCGTCCGGGCGACAGGTGTGATGGGCACCCGTCGCCGGTTTGGCACCGCCATCATCCCCACCGGGATGCGCCTCCACCGGGTCGCCCACGCCGCCGTTCGTCGCCGGGTCGAGCGGGTCGGGGACGTCGATCCAATCAGCGTCCGCCGCGCCGAGAACGCCGTCGTAGAACGCGACGGCCATCTTCTGGTAGCCCCTGTCGTCGGGGTGCAGCCCGTCAGTGTGCTGGTTGGCCGTCGTCACCGCGTTCATGTCCACCAGTCGCACCTGCTTTCCGGCTTGCTGCCGGGCCGCTACCACGCCGGGGATCGCCTGGTTGTAGGCGACGATCCGCGCCTGCGTTGCCAGATCGGCGGCCGGAACGATGGTCGAGACCAGCAGCGTCACCCCGGGGGCCCGCTGGAAGATCTGGTCGATCAGGCTGCCGAGCCGGGCCGGAGCACCGCTGGGATCGACATTGTTGGTCATGTCGGTGGTGCCGATGTGCAGTAGCACGACGTCGGGCTGGTACGTCGTCATCGCGGCATCCGTGATCGCGGCGATGTCCTCGATCGTGTGGCCAACGTGCCCCTCGTTGGGCAGGCCAGACGGACCCGAGCGTTGCGATCCGACCAGCTCGACCGAGTCAAGCATCTGGCTGACACCCGACAGGTAACCGGAACCATCCGAGCTGCCGACCCCGAGCGTGATCGAATCACCCAACGGCATGATCGTGGGCCTGGCATCCGCGCTCGTCATGAGCCGCTGAATCATGTTGATTATGGTCTGAGAGACGCCTGAATCGAGCGCCTCGGCGATCGCCTGAAGGGCTCCCCGCCAGAAGGCGAATTTGAGCGCCCACGTCCGGAGCGTCCGCTGCGCACCCGCGATCAGCTCGGGGGTGCCCGCGGTGAGATAGTTTCCCAGCGCACCGAGCGCGGCGCCGCCGGCCGCGCCCCACATCGCCATCGCGAGCGCCTTGCCCCACACTTCCGCGTTGATCGGCTTCCGATCCACAGCGGCGCTGACCAGCTCGCCGACACCCGCGCCCATGCCTCCGGCTACGGCTGTGCAGACCGGTGTGGCCAGTGGGGCTCCGACGTTGAAGGCCGCCATGCAGAGTGTCCAGGAGATAGTGGACGCGAAGAATATGGCAGTGCCGACCGCCATAGCCTTCCAGATCCCCTCCCAGAATCCCGTGCTGCCGATGTCCACGGCGGCCACCACGATCACGATGCTGTCCCCGACGGCGTGAATGTCGCCGACGAAGTCGACGTCGGGAACCTCCGGGTAGTAACCGATGCTGTCCCCCAGGACCCGCCGCGTAATAGCCTGACTCAGGGACCTCCCCGGAGCACCCCGCATATCGGCTCGGATGGTGGACACCACCTGCTCTATTCCCTGCCGCAACACCCCCGGCGGCGCCTCGACGTTGAAGTCGATGACCGCCACGAGGTCGTTGTCGTCGTCGGCCAGCGTGCCCAGGTTGCCGGCATCACCTGCGCAGCCCAGACGCAGCCCGGCGCTGTTCTCCTCGATCGGCTCCGGATCGAAGGAGGAGCCGAACCGGGCACAGCCGGTGTCGGAGGCGACGGCGGACACCGGGGTGGAGACAACGGCAGCGGTGGCGAGCAGTGTGGTGACCAGTAGTGGAATCAGCGTCCGACGCGCCGACCATCGCCTCCGCACGGCGAGCGGCGGGCCGGTTCGTGGGTGGATCGTCACGACAAACCTCCAACGGATGTCTTCGTGCCACGCGCGTGGTCGTCGACGAGTCCGGCCAGGCACACCGATGGCGAACACGCGCACGCCGGTGGCACTCGTTCGAATTCGGACCGGCTTCGGCGGGGCACATCAGAAGGTGCCGGCCGGTATCTCCACCCTGCCGTCGGACGAGGTCTCGGGTCCAATGACACTTCCGTATCGCGCGATACAGATCGCGGATCATCGCAGCTCGCAGCGGTCGAACCGCTATTGCCGGGTCGCGGGCGCGAGGACTACCGTTCGAACATGTCCGAACCGCCGCCATCCCCTGTGGACCTCGATTTGCGGCTGGTGCACTGCTTCACGGTCATCGCCGAACACGGGCACTTCGGCCGCGCCGCCGAGGCGCTGCACCTCACCCAACCGTCCATGAGCCGGCAGATCCACCGCCTGGAACAGCAACTCGGCGCCCGGCTGCTGCACCGCACCCCGCAGGGCAGCCGTCTGACCGAGGCCGGCGAGGTGTTCCTGCCGCAGGCGAGAGCGCTACTACGCACCGCGGCCCAGGCCGTCGCGCGCACCAAGGCCGCCGCCCAGCCCAGCCGCATCACCGTCGGCTACACCACCGGCATCATCATCACACCGGTCGTACGCGAGATGCGCCACCGGCATCCCGACGTCGCTGTGCACGCCCGGCATCTGGGCTGGCACGACATCCACGCCGCGCTGCTGGAGCATCAGGTCGACGCGGTGGTCAGCCGGCTGCCGTTCCCCACCGACCGACTGCACGTCACGATCCTCTACGACGAGCCGCGCGTGGTGATCGTGCCACTGGGCCACCGGCTGGCCGGCAAGGAACAGGTCACCCTTGAGGACATCGCCGACGAGCCGGTACCCCGACTACGCGAAGCCGGCCCGGAGTGGAGCGCCTTCTGGCGCATCGATCCACGTCCGGACGGGCGCCCCGCGCCCGACGGGCCCACCATCGACGCCCCCGAGGACAAATTCGAGCTCGTCGCCGCCGGGCAGGCGGTGGCCATCTCCGCCGGCCTCAACATCAAGGGCCTCCGCCCCGACCTCACCTCGATTCCACTGCACGGCGTCGAACCCGCTCACGTCGCGCTCGCCACCCGCGCCGACGACCGCAGTCACCTGGTCGCCGCCTTCCGCAGGTACGCGCAGGCCCAACTCACCGGTCCCACACCCAACAGCCCGGCCGGCTGCGTCGATTCATGACAGGGGGCATATCGCCATCCACCAATCACTCAGTGGACAAATCCACACGTCAAAACGCCCCATCAACCATGATCAAACCGAGGCGGACAGGGAACGACGGCCACCGGACGGGGCCGAACGCGAGAGATGCTCGTCGCATGAGCACTACCTAGCGGGGGTGCTACAGCATCTGGCCGTAGAAGGCTACGCAGTGTTGAGCCCTCGACGGCGGTCCGGATCCTTTCAGCGGCGCGCAATCCGGCACCGCTCGCCCCCTCTCCGAGTGACCGCCCAGGGTCCGGTGGTGGGCGGGTGAACTCAAAGCCTGGTTGACCTCGCCCTAGACGAGTAGTTCCGAAGTCTGGGGACGATGTCCGGGCATGAGGAGAGGGCACCGATGATCATGTTGTGACGCAAGACCTCGACACCCTCTTGACCGCACTGTACGTGAAGATCGACGACAGCATCCGCACACCCCGCTGGCGTGGCCGCCCACCGTTGCTGACCGACTCGGAACTGGTCTGCCTGGCCGTGGCCCAGGTCCTCCTCGGCGCCCGCTCAGAAGGGCACTGGATCCGCTACGCCCGCGTCCGCCTGCGCCCCTGGTTCCCCTACCTGCCCCAGCGGCCCGGCTACAACAAACGGCTGCGCGCCGCCCTACCGCTGATCAAGAAAACGATCCGGGCCCTGGTCCGCGACAGTGGCTTCTGGTTCGACAACCACTGGATCGTCGACTCCACCCCGGTGCCGTGCGGTATGTCCCGACCCACTGTGCAGCGCTCCGACCTGGCCGGGTGCGCCGGGTACGGCTACTGCGCCTCCCACTCCCGGTTCTTTCTGGGGTTCGGGGCTGTACCTGGTGTGCACCCCGACCGGTATGCCGATCCTGTGGGCACTGGCCAACCCGAAGATCGACGAACGGGAGGTCCTCGCGGCGATGCTGGAGGTGGAGGCCGGCGTCGTCGCAGAACACCCGGGCATCCTGCTGATCTCGGACAAGGGCTTCGCCTCGAGGGCGTTCGAACAGCGGTTGGCCGACCACGGCATCGCACTGCTGCGCCCGTCACGCAAGAAGGAGAAGACCCGTTACGGCGAGCCGATGCTCAAGAAGGTCCGGCAGTTGATCGAGTCGGTCAACGACACCCTCAAGGGCCAACTCGACCTGGAAGAACACGGCGGACGAACCTACACCGGCGTCGCCGTACGGGTGGCCCAACGCCTCCTCGCGATGGCCGCCGCGATCTGGCACAACAACAAGACCGGCGCACCCGTCACCCGGTCACTGATCGCCTACGACCACTGACCGGGATTCGGAACTACTCGTCTAGGTACCTCGCGGTTCGAGTCCATGCCGGCTGGTCTGCCTGGGTGGACCCCTCAGATCAGCTGACTTCTCCTCATTCGGCCGGGCTTGCCGGTGGCGCCCCGGCCCGGAATCGGGCGTGGATCACGTGCTCCCAATTTGCTCCCAATGTAAGGAGCACAACGACAACGGCTCGTTACCGGGAATCCGGTAACGAGCCGTTTGACCTGCTCATACAGCTGGTGGGCGATACTGGGTTTGAACCAGTGACCTCTTCCGTGTCAAGGAAGCGCGCTCCCACTGCGCCAATCGCCCTCGCTTGTTGCCGAGGTGGAGACGGGATTTGAACCCGTGTACACGGCTTTGCAGGCCGTTGCCTCGCCTCTCGGCCACTCCACCGAGGTTGCCCCCGACCTTCGTGGCGGCATCTCCGAGCGGACGACGGGACTCGAACCCGCGACCCTCACCTTGGCAAGGTGATGCGCTACCAACTGCGCTACGTCCGCTTGTCTCCGGTGTTTCCTGGTGACGGATGAGAACTTTAGCCGAGGCCACCAGCAAGTGCCAACTCGGGGGTCCCCCCGGCGAGCCTGCCGGCGTACGCAGCGAAAACGACCAACCCGGCGGCGGCGGCGCCGTACGATGGCCGCCCGACCCCGCCGCGAACCGGGCAGGCGGCGCCATATCGGGCGGGTAAACCGCCGACGGCCGGCCGACACACCCCCTATACCGTCCTAGGAACCTGGACTGAAGAGGTGGGCGGGGCCGGCCGTCGGGCCGATCGAGAACCGGGTCAGCCGGCCGCGAGGTCGTCCAGGGCCGCGACGGCGCCGCGGTGCAGCTGGATCGGGCCGGTCTTGCGGGCGGTGGCGAGGCTCAGCTCCCGCGCCGCCGCGTTGGCCTGCTCCAACTGGGGCTTGCGCTGGAACAGCGCCTTGGTCAGGACGCAGACCAGGTTCGGGTCCAGGTCCTCCTTCACGAGCAGCACGTTCGGCACCACGATCGTCTTCAGGTCGCCCGACATGCCGTACGCGGACGCGGGGATGACGCCCTCCTCGTACACCGGGTTGATGTTCTTCAGCACCGGCAGCAGGGGCGTGATGTCCAGGAAGGAGACCTGCCCCTTCGCGGTGGTGAGCAGGTCGGTGATCCCGGGCGTGGGCAGCCCGCCCGACCAGAAGAGCGCGTCGATCGTGCCGTCCTTCATCCCGTCGACGGTCTTGGTCAGGTCCAGCCGCTGTGCCTTGATGTCCTTGGCCGGGTCCAGGCCGGCGGCCTGGAGCAGCCGGTTGGCGATCACCTCGGTACCGGACTTCGGCGAGCCGGTGGAGACCCGCTTGCCCCGCATGTCGGCCATCGTGGTGATGTTCGCCCCGTTGCGGACGATGACCTGGGTGAAGTTGGTGTGGATGCGGGAGAGCGCCCGCACCGGCTGCGGCTTGCCGTCGAAGCTCGCCTTGCCCTGCACCGCGTCGGCGGCCGTGTCGGCGAGGGAGAAGGCGACCGAGTACGTCCCGGCGACCAACTGCTGGATGTTCTGCACCGAGGCGCCCGTCTCCGCGGCGGTCGCCTTGACCTTGCCGCCGCTGGCCTCGGAGATCTGTTCGGCGTAGGCGTTGCCGAGCGCGAAGTAGACGCCGGTGGAGTTGCCGGTGGCGATGCCGACCCGGGTCTCCGTGGCGACCTCGCAGCTCACCTCCTCGCCGGTGTCGGTACTGGCCTGGTTCCGCCGTCCCCCGCAGCCGGCCACCCCGGCCAGCAGCATCCCGGCCGCGGCTAACGCGGCCACCGCCGTTCTTGCCCGCTTCATCTCGCTTACCTCCCGGAACGTGGTTCGACCTGGTTGCCGGTCCCGCCGGAGAGCGCGTTCGCCCCGGCGGCACCGCTGCCGGTCCCGCCGGAGAGCGCGTTCGCCTCGGTGGCACCGCTGCCGGCACCGTCGGGGGACCCGTCGCCCCCGGTGGCACCGTTACGCCGCCGGGCCAGGCCGATCAGGGCCGCCACGGCGAGGAGTACGACCCCGGCTGCGATCGAGACCGGGTGCAGGTAGAGCAGGAGCAGCCCGGCGAGCGCGGCGAGCAGCCGCTCCGACCGCCCGGCCGGGCCGACGCCGAGCAGCCAGCCGCCGGTCGCCACCGCCAGCGCGGCGACGCCGAGGCAGGCCGCCGCCGTGGCCCAGAGCACGCCGAGGACGGGCCCGCGGGCGAGCAGGTACTCCCCGGGGCCGGTGAGCACGAACGCGATCGGCGCCAGGAACGCCGGCAGGGCGTACTTGAGCGCCTGCCACATGGTCGGTACGGTCCGGCCGCCGGTGATCGCGGAGGCGCCGACGGCCGCGAGCGCGGTCGGCGGGGTGACCTCGGAGAGGACCGAGTAGTAGAAGACGAACATCGCCGCCGCCGGGGCCGGTACGCCCAGGGCCAGCAGCGCCGGCCCGATGATCACCCAGCCGATGATGAACGACGCGGTGACCGGTACGGCGAGGCCGAGCAGCGAGAGCGCGACGGCGGCGAGCACGACGGTCAGCGCGAGCACGACCGTGGGGTTGTCGCTGACCGCCCGCGCCCCGCTCACCAGCAGCGACGCGAACTGGGCGCCGAGCCCGGTCTTGGTGGTGATCGCGGTGATCACCCCGGCGGCGGCGCAGACCGCGGCGACCGGCAGCACCCCGCGCACCCCGACGGAGAGCGCCTCGAAGACCCGGCGCGGGGTGAGCCAGCCGCGCCGGTCCAGGAAGCTGAGCGCGAAGGCGAGCAGGGTCGCGTAGACCACGGACTTGGTGGCGCTGACCCCCGTGGCGAGCAGCACCACGATCACCAGCAGCGAGGAGAAGTGGTAGCCGAAGCGGGCCAGCAGCCGCCAGGGCCCGCCGGTGCCGGGCTCGACCGCCCGTACCGCGAAGCGCCGGGCGTCGATCTCGACGGCGAGCAGGATGCCGAGGTAGTACAGCAGCGTCGGGATCATCGCCCAGCCGAGCACCGTCAGGTACGAGACCTCCAGGTACTCGGCGACGATGAAGGCGGCGGCGCCGAGCGTCGGCGGGGAGAGGATCGCGCCGACGCCGGCCGCGGCGAGCATGCCGCCGGCCTGTTCCGCCGGGTACCCGGCCCGGCGCAGGATCGGCCAGGTCACCGCGCCGATGCTGACGGCGGTGGCGGTACCGGAGCCGGAGACCGTGCCGAGCAGGAAGCCGGAGGCGACGGCGGTGCGGCCGGCGGCGCTGCGGGAGCGGCGGAACGCCGCGACCGAGAGGTCGACGAAGAAGCGCCCGGCGCCGGAGAGGTCCAGCACGGCGCCGTAGATGGTGAAGAGCACGATGTAGGTGGCGGCGACGTCCAGCGGGGTGCCGTAGAAGCCGCTGCCGGAGTTGTAGAGCGCGTCGACGATCTGGCTGAAGTCGAGGCCGGCGTGCGCCACCGACCAGCTCTGCGGCAGGTACCCGCCGTAGTAGCCGTAGCCGAGGAAGACCAGGCAGACGGCGGGGAGCACCCAGCCGGTGGTCCGCCGGCACGCCTCCAGCAGCAGCACCAGCAGCAGGCCGCCGAGCAGCACGTCGGCCGGGGCGAGCAGCCCCTGCCGGTCGAGGAAGGCGTCGTAGCCGCCGCCCGCGTCGCCGAGCGCGACGGGCAGCACCGGGTAGAGGCAGACGACCAGGGCCAGCCCGGCCAGGATCCAGTCGCCCACCGTCGGCAGGTCCCGGCGCGCGGGGGCGTCCTCCGCCCCGGGTACGCGTCGCGCGGGCTCCTCCGGTACGCGTCGCGCCGGCCGGCCGGGCAGGCGCAGGCCGGAGCGGTAGGCGAGGAAGACCAGAGGCAGCACCCCGGCCAGGAAGATGATCAGGTAGTACTGGCTGCCCTGGGGCAGCGGGACGAAGACCTGCCAGAGCGTCAGCAGCGCGACCGCGAAGGCGACCACCGCCACGCCGACGGCGACCGGGCCGGTCAGCCGGCGGGCGGGTCGCTCCTCGTCGTCGTACGCGACGGCCGGCGCCGCCGGGTCCGCAAGTTCCACGGTGGACAGCGATGATTGCGCAGCTGGATCGGCGTTGACGCGCTGCGCGGGGACAGGAGCCGGACCCTCTGGCATGGACGGACCCTACTACGATCCACCGACGCGCGTTGATCCCTTCGCGCGCGTCCGGCGCGGCGGCGCCGCCGGCACCGGCCGGGGCCCGGACCCCGTGTCGGTGACTCCGCGTGCTCGGAGCGATAGGTTACCGTAGCCGACGTGACGCGACGTTCCGCCGAGGTTCGCCTTGATGCCCTGCTCCGTACCGCGTGCGAGGTGATCGTGGAGCGTGGACTGGCCAACACCCGGACCGCCGACGTGGCGCAGGCCGCCGGGGTGAGCCAGGCCCTGGTCTTCTACCACTTCTCCACGAAGGAACGGCTGCTCGCCCGCGCGTTCGCGTACGCCGCCGAGCAGGATCTCGCCCGGCTCGACGCGGTGGTCCGCTCGTCGGCCACACCGCTGGTGAAGCTGAAGCGGATCCTCAAGCTGTACGCGCCGAGCGGGCGGTCCCAGTCGTGGGCGATGTGGATCGACGGTTGGTCGGAGTCCCTGCGCAGCCCGGAGTTGGAGAAGGTCTCCCGCCGGCTGGACCTGCGCTGGAAGGAGGACCTCACCTCGGTGATCTCCGCTGGGGTGGGCGACGGCACCTTCACCTGCGACGACCCGACCGGCGCCGCCTGGCGGATCAACGCGTTGATCGACGGTCTGGCGGTACAGGTGGCGGTGCACGACCGGGTGATCTCCCGGCGGCAGTTGGCCGAGTGGGTCCGCCACTCGGCCGCCCGCGAGCTGGGGCTGGATCCGGCCGAGCTGGAGTAGACCCGCCCGGGGGGGGGGTGGGGATTAACGTGATATTTTTATGAAGAGAAAAACAGTTGGGGGAGCGGCAGGGGCGGGGGGGGGGGTGGGC
>NZ_JBFAPK010000059.1:0-34850 GCF_040676675.1 Micromonospora sp. NPDC049559
TGGGCCAGTTTGGCGGGGGGCGGCCCCGGCGCGGCGTACGCCGCGCCGGCGCCGGCGGACCGGACGGGCGCACCCACCTGCTCGCTGTCGGCCTCCGGCGACCCGGCGGACGAGTGGGCGAGTTGCCTGGGGGTGAGCGCCGGCCTCGACCGGACGCCCTCGCTCGGCGAGACCGCGACGCTGACCGTCACCGTGCGGGCCGACACCGCGCTGCCGGACACCGACATCCGGATCGAGCTGCCGCGACAGCTGGCCTGGGCCCGGGTACCGGCCGGGATGGAGACCTCGCGGGCCACGGCGGTCGAGCCGGAACGGGCCGGGACCATCTCGGTGGCGCGGCTCACCCGGTCGCTGGCCGCCGGCGCCGAGCAGACCTTCACCGGCGAGGTGCGGGCGGTCGCCGCCGGCCCGGCCCAGATCGAGGCGCGCGCGAGCGCGGTGGGCGTCGGCCGGTCGTACGCCGGCAAGGACATCGTGTTGCTCACCGTCGGCGAGGCGGGTCGCGCCTCGCGCGCCGGGCTGGCCGCCGCGTCCGGTCCGGCCGGCGTCGCGCCGGTGCCGACCACCGCCCGCGCCGACCGCCCGGCCGGCCTGACCCCGCGCAGCGTGGAGCCGGCCCGGCCGTTCGCCGCGCAGGCGCCGTGCGACACCCGGGTGACCGGGAACTTCAGCTACGCCGACCAGACCGGCGCGTGGCACAACGCGATGAACCTGACCGTCGAGGTCTGGGACGACGACGCGGCCGGCGACCAGAAGCTGGCCTCCGGCGTCACCGACGCGAACGGCAACTACAACCTCTGCTTCGACGCCCAGTCGGAGGCCGCGCCGGAGACCGGTACGGCCGACGTGTACGTGAAGTTCCTCAGCTGGAACACGCTCTGGCGGATCCTGCGCGCCGGCGCGCCGCTGAGCTTCCAGAGCGGGGTCAGCACCGACGTCACGCCCGGCGCCACAATCGACATGGGCTCGTCGACCTCGAACGACGCCACGCTCCAGCGCGGGCTGCACGCCTTCGACGTGGCCAACACCGCGTGGCTGTGGGTGCCGAAGCCGACCAACAGCTGCTTCGACCAGAAGGACACCACCTGCCGGAGTCTCGTGGTCAACTGGGCCCCGGACTCCACCGACGGCAACTACTACTCGGGCGCCACGAACGACGTCCACCTCGACGCCGACGCGCCGAACTCGCCGACCACCGTGCTGCACGAGATCGGCCACGCGCTGATGGACGACATCTACCAGGACGACTTCCCGCCGATCACCAACTGCAGCCCGCACTACGTCGACAAGGCCAGCTCGGCCGGGTGCGCCTGGGTCGAGGGCTGGGCCGAGTGGTTCCCGGCGACGGTGCTGAACGACCCGTTCTACCGCTGGCCGAGCGGCTCCTTCATCGACCTGGAGAATTCGACCTGGGGGACCGCCAACTGGAACAACGGCGACACCGTCGAGGGCCGGGTCGCCGCCGCCCTGATCGACATCACCGACAGCACCAACGAGGGCACCTGGGACCGGTACGGCGAGGGCTTCGCGAACCTCTGGTACACCTCCAACCACCACGTCTCCGACACCCTCGCGCAGTTCTGGGCGCACCGCGCCGCCGACGGCTTCGACGTGGCGGACACCGGCGCCCTCGCGCCGCTGTACCAGAGCACCGTCGACTACCAGTTCCGCGACCCGATCCCGACCGCCACGCCGCTGCTGCGGCCCACGCCGATGACCACGCACAACTACCAGTACCAGACGACGAGCGGCTACTGGTCCGTGGTGGGCATCCGGCCGAGCGGCGGCTCCGACCTGGAGCTCTACGACGACCGGGCGCAGCAGACGCTGCTCGGTACGAGCGCCGTGGCCAGTGGCGTGGACTTCGTCGGGGTCGACTCGAAGTACCGGGCGGCCGGTGACTACTACCCGCGGGTCAAGCAGACCTCCGGCACCGGCTGGTACCGGATCGAGCTGGCCCAGGGCAACGTGGCGCTGCCGAGCGGTACCAGCACCATCGCCATGACCAGCGAGAACGTCGTCGCGGTACGGGACGTCACGCTGACGGCGGGGCAGAAGATCACCGTCAAGATCGCCGGAAGCGCCACCCAGAACCCCGAGCTGTACCTGATCGGCAGCGACCCGGCCACCGCGAGCACCTGGATCCGCAGCCGGGCACAGGCGGTGGCCGTGGCGAACACGGCGACCACCGGCGCCGCCGAGACGCTGACCTACACCGCCACCAAGGCCGGCCACTTCGGGCTGGTCGTCGTCAACTGGGCCGGCTCGGGCACGTACACGCTGACCCGCAGCTAGGGCATGTCTCGCGGACCTCGGCGAGATCCGCCCTGGTCGGCGCCCGCGACCCCGCCGCCCGGGGAGGAGCCTGAATCTCCTCCCCGGGCGGCGGGCCCGGGCCACCCCGCCCTCGCCCGCCGGCACATTCGCCGATGGATCGTGACCAGCGAAAAAGACGACGATGGATGTTACGATCAGGCCGCCCAGCGTTCGCCACCGCATTCGGGGGGTCGTGGTCGTGCGTAGGACGAGGCGTCTGGCCGGACTGGTGGTCCTGGCCGTCACGGTGCTCACGCAGCTCGTCGTCGTACCGGTGGCCCGGGCCGCGCCCGCACCGCTCGGGTACCAGAACTGGGTGGTGAGCGCGGCCGGTTTCCGCACCGACGCCTACCGCAACTACCTACGCCTCGGCTACCTCGTCTTCAGCGCCACCGCCAACACGGTGGAGCACAACTTCTGGACCTGGAACCAGGAGAACAACCCCGCGCCGGTCCCCAGCGGGGACGTCTACTACTGCGGCGACTGGGTGCCCGGCACGAACCCGCGCAACAACTGCGCCATCAAGACCGCGCCCGGCTTCACCGGCAGCCCGAACGGCCACTTCACCGGCACCTACCAGTACGACGCGGCGGCCGGCCAGGCCCGGATCACCTGGACCACCAGCACGATCGACGGCACCACCACCGCGGTCAACCTCGCCGAGACCTGGACCGTGTCGACCCCCCGCGCGGGGCTCGGACGCATGCAGCTCGCCACCGACAACTACTCGCTCACCAGCGGCATCGGCTACGGCAGCAACGCGTCGTTCGACCAGGCCGGCAAGGCGTCGATGGCCACGATCCGGACCCGGACCGGGACGTTCCTCCTGGAGGGCCAGTCCTGGAACGGCAACACCGTCACCACCTTCACCCGGGGCGCCAGCGGCGGGCTCAGCACCAACGGCTGGCTGCTCTGCGACGACGGTTCCTGCCTGGGCAACGTCCAGTACAACGCGGGCTGCAGCGCCGCCTCCTGCTGCCCGCCCGGCGACGGGTACCAGACGTGCGTCGACCGGTTGGCCGCCAGCGGCAACCGCCGCTTCTACTACCTGACCGGCCAGTTCGGCGGGCGCCGCAACACCTACGAGTTCTGGTGCGAGTGCCTCTCCTACGAGGCGTGCTACGAGCGGAACAGCCACGTACGCCCGCTCCTGCAGGTGATCGACGACTCCGGCACCTTCCGGGGCTGGGTCGGCGCCGAGGTGAGCCCGGACCGGACCGCGCCCCGGGACCCGCGCGGCGAGTTCTACGCCAGCTTCGCCCTCGTCGACTGAGCGGCGGAGACCAGGGCGCCGCGGAGCACCACGGCCCGGGGCCGGTCGAGCTGGGCCAGGTCGACGCGCGGGTCCGCGTCGTAGACGACGGCGTCGGCCGGAGCCCCGGGGACCAGCCCCGGCAGCCCGAGATAGGCGCGGGCCGCCCAGGAGGCCGCCCCGAGCGCGTCGTGCGGGCGGATGCCGGCACCGACCAGGGCGCGCACCTCGTCGGCGATCCGGCCGTGCGGGCGGGAGTCGGTCCCGGCCAGCACCACCACGCCCGCCTCGACCGCGGCGGCGGCGAGCGCGGCGTGCCCGGTCGCGCCGGCGAGGTACCAGCGTCGGCGCGGACCGTCGGGGCGCTGGCGTACCCGGGCGAGCGATTCCGTGATCAGGGCGAGGGTCGGGGTCAGGGCGGTGCCCCGCGCGGCCATCTCCGGCAGCAGCTCCGGATCCAGGCACATGCCGTGCTCGACGGAGTCCACCCCGGCCGCCACCGCCGCCGCGCCGCCCGCGGCCTGCTGCGAGTGGACCGCGACCCGCCCGCCGACGGCGTGCACCCGGGCCACGACGTCGCGCAGCACCGCCTCCGGCAGCGGAGGGTCCCCGGGCTCCCAGTCGGCGATCAGCTTCGCCCAGCCGCTCGACGCCGCCTGCGCCGCCGCGGCCCGGGGCAGGTCGGCGAGGTCGGCGCGCCGGCCCCAGCCGTCGATGAACTGGCCGTGCTGGGCGATCCAGAGCCCCGCGTGCACCGCCCGGGGGACGTCCGGGTCCCGCCCGAACCAGTCGGGCGGGTCGCCGGCCAGTCCTGGCGCGCGCACCATCGTGACGCCGCGCTCGACGTGCCGGTGCAGGTCGGTACGGAGCAGCTCGTCGTCGAGCGGCTGACCGGGCCGTTCGACGCCCGGGTGGGTGTGCGCGTCGACCAGCCCGGGCAGCAGCCAGCCCTCGGCCACCAGTTCGGCGCCGCGGACGGGGTCGGTCGTCCAGCGGTCACCGTCGGCGTAGAGGTCCAGCCAGTCGCCCGTCGGCAGCGCCCGGCCCCGGATCCGCAGCACGCTCATCCGGGTACGCTACCGGGTTTTCGCGGGCTCACTCCTCGGCGGTACGGTTCGTGACCAGGTCGCGGGCGCGGGCGTACTGCTCCCGTACGAGGGGGACCGCCGGCGCCTCGTACGCCCGCTCCTGGCCGGTGGACCAGGCGGGCGGCGCCTCCCCGCCGAGCGCGACCCAGGCGGCCTGGCGGGCCGCCCCGTCGGCGACGTACTCGCCCGGCGGTGGCACCAGCACCGGGCAGCCGAAGATCTCGGGGGCGATCCGGCGTACCGCCTCGGAGCGGGCGCCGCCGCCGACCAGGATGATCCGGTTCACCGCGACCCCCTGGGCGACCAGCGCGTCGAGGCCGTCGGCGAGCGCGCAGAGCATCCCCTCGACGGCCGCCCGGGCCAGGTGGGCGGCGGTCGAGGTGCGCAGCGTCAGCCCGTGCACCGCGCCGGTCGCCAGCGGCCGGTTCGGGGTCCGCTCGCCCTCCAGGTACGGCACCAGCACCAGCCCGTCGGCGCCGGCCGGAGCGGCGAGCGCCAGCCGCGCCAGCTCGTCGAGGTCGACCCGGAGCATCGCGGCGGCCGCGTCCAGCACCCGGGCGGCGTTCAGGGTGCAGACCAGCGGCAGGAACCGACCGGTGGCGTCGGCGAAGCCCGCGACCAGCCCGGAGGCGTCGGCAGTCGGCTTGTCGGCGACGCTGAAGACGGTGCCGGAGGTACCGATGGAGACCACCACGTCGCCCGGGAGCGCGCCGACGCCGAGCGCGGCGGCGGCGTTGTCCCCGGTGCCGGGCCCCAGCGGCGCGCCCGTCGGCAGCGCGCCGGCCCGCTCGGCCGGCCCGAGCACCTCCGGTACCGCGAGCCGCCGCCCGAAGGCCGCCTCCAGCAGGTCGAAACGGTAGCCGCCGGTCGCCGGTGACCAGTAGCCGGTGCCGCTCGCGTCGCCCCGGTCGGTGCGCAGCGCGTCGAGCCCGCCGGCCCCGCCCAGCCGCCAGGTCAGCCAGTCGTGCGGCAGGCACACGGCGGCGGCGCGGGCGGCCAGCTCGGGCTCGTGCCGCGCCAGCCAGCGCAGCTTGGTGACGGTGAAGCTGGCCAGCGGTACGCTCCCCACCGCCTCGGCCCAGGCGCGGCGGCCGGTTTCGCCGCCGCCGAACTCCTCGACCAGGTCGGCCGCGGCCCCCGCCGAGCGGGTGTCGTTCCAGAGCAGCGCGGGGCGCACCACCTCGCCACTCCCGTCGAGGCAGACCATGCCGTGCTGCTGCCCGCCGATCGCCACGGCGGCCACGTCGTCCAGGCCGCCGGCCTGCGCGATCGCCGCCTGTAGCGCCTCCCACCAGGCCCGCGGGTCGACCTCGGTACCGTCCGGGTGCGGGGCGCGCCCCTGCCGGACCAGTTCGCCGCTCTCCGCGTCCCGGATCACGACCTTGCACGACTGGGTCGACGAGTCGACCCCGGCGACGAGCGTCACCACCGGCCTCCTTCTGGCGCTGCGGGTCCCCGTCGATCTAGGGCAAATCGCGGTGATCGGAGGTCAACTAGCGCGGATTTGCCCTAGATCGACGGGGTCGGGGATGGGTCGGGCGGTCAGCGCGCCCCGAGCAGGTGCTCCACCGCGAGCTGGTTCAGCCGGACGAACCCGAATCCGCGCGCGGCCACGGCGTCCACGTCGAACTCCTCGAACGCCGACCGGTCGGCGAGCAACTCGGCGTACCCCTCGCCGTCGGCCAGCGTCGGCTGGGAGAGCTCGGCCACCTTGCTCGCGGCCAGCGCCTCGGCCACCTCCGGGTCGGCCCGGAACGCCGCCGCCCGCTCCTTCAGCAGCAGGTACGTGCGCATGTTCGCCTCGGCCGAGGCCCAGACGCCGTCGAAGTCCTCGGTACGGGACGGCTTGTAGTCGAAGTGCCGCGGGCCCTCGTACGCCGGACCGCCGCCCGGCGCGCCGTTCTCCAGCAGGTCCACCAGGGCGAACGCGTTGAGCAGGTCGCCGTGGCCGAAGACGAGGTCCTGGTCGTACTTGATGCCCCGCTGGCCGTTGAGGTCGAGGTGGAACAGCTTGCCCGACCAGAGCGCCTGGGCGATGCCGTGGGCGTAGTTGAGCCCGGCCATCTGCTCGTGGCCGACCTCCGGGTTCAGGCCGACGAGCTCGGGGTGCTCCAGCTCGTTGATGAAGGCCAGCGCGTGCCCGACCGTGGGGAGCAGGATGTCGCCGCGCGGCTCGTTGGGCTTCGGCTCGATGGCGAACCGCAGGTCGTAGCCCTGGTCGAGGACGTACTGGGTGAGCAGGTCGACCGCCTCGCGGTAGCGGTCGAGCGCGGCCCGGATGTCCTTGGCGACGTCGTACTCGGCGCCCTCCCGGCCGCCCCACATCACGAACGTCCGCGCGCCCAGCTCGGCCGCGAGATCGACGTTGCGCAGCACCTTGCGCAGCGCGTACCGGCGGACCTCCCGGTCGTTGCTGGTGAAGCCGCCGTCCTTGAAGACGGGGTGGGTGAAGAGGTTGGTGGTGACCATCGGTACGACCAGGCCGGTCTCTTCCAGCGCCTTGCGGAACCGGCTCAGGTGCTGCTCGCGGGTCGCGTCGTCGGCGCCGAACGGGATCAGGTCGTCGTCGTGGAAGGTGATGCCGTACGCGCCCAGCTCGGCGAGCTTGTGCACCGCCTCCACCGCGTCCAGCGGCGGGCGGCTGGCGTCCCCGAACGGGTCGCGGGCCTGCCAGCCCACCGTCCAGAGGCCGAAGGAGAACTTGTCGGCAGGGGTGGGCCGGGGTGCCATGCGGACCTCCACGTAACACGCTCGATTTGTTTATCGGTTGAATTATTTGATCGAGCTGTGGCATTGTCAAGGCCGTGGCGCAACCCGGAACGCCGCGGGTCGGCACGGCGGGCACCGCCGTACGCCAGGCCAGCCTGCGGGAACACAACCTGGCCCTGGTACTGCGGCACATCGCCGGTGCCACGCGCCCCCCGTCCCGCGCCGACCTGGCCACCGCCACCGGCCTGACCCGGGCCACCGTCTCCGCGCTCGTCGACGACCTGATCGGCGGGCGCCTGCTCGCCGAGGTCGACCCGACCCCGCGCACCGGCGCCGGCCGTCCCGCGCTCGGGCTGGTGCTCTCCCCCGCCGGGCCGGCCGGACTCGGACTGGAGATCAACGTCGACTACCTGGCCGCCCGCGTGCTCGACCTCACCGGCGCGGTACGCCACCGCGAGGTGCACCGCGCCGACCTGCGGCCGCTCCCCGCGACCGAGGTGCTGGACCGGGTCGCCGAGCTGGCCGCCGCCGCCCGCGCGGCGGCGCGGCGCCAGGGGCTGCCGCTCGCCGGGGCGGCGCTGGCCGTGCCGGGGCTGGTCACCCCGGCCGGCGTCGTCCGGCTCGCGCCGAACCTGGGCTGGCGCGACGTGGACGCGGCCGCCGCGCTCGGCGCGCACCCCGCCCTGGCCGGCGTGCCGGTGGCGGTGGAGAACGAGGCGAACCTGGCCGCCCTCGGCGAGCTGCACACCAACGCCACCGGGCCGGCGACCTTCCTCTACATCTCCGGCGAGGTCGGCATCGGCGCGGGGATCGTGCTGCACGGAGCGCTGTTCCGGGGCGCCCGGGGCTGGAGCGGCGAACTCGGCCACGTCCCGGTGCACCCCCGGGGTCGGCCCTGCCGCTGCGGCGCCCGGGGCTGCCTGGAGCAGTACGCCGGGCAGGAGGCGATCCTGCGCGCCGCCGGCCTGACCGGCCCCGGGCCACGCGCCGCCGGCCTGACCGGCCCCGGGCCACGCGCCGCCGAACCGAGCGGCCCCGGGCCACGCGCCGCCGGACCGAGCGGTGCCGGGCCACGCGCCGCCGGGGCCCGGCCCGCGCTCGGCGTACCGGCCGAGGGGGTGGCGCGCCTGGCCGAACTGGCCGAGGCCGGTGACCCCGCCGCCCTCGGGGCACTCGCCGAGGCGGCCGGCGCGCTCGGGGTGGCGGTCGCCGGCGTACTCAACCTGCTCGACCTGGAGACCGTCGTGCTCGGCGGCGTCTACGCGCCGCTGGCCCGCTGGCTCTGCCCGCCGGTCGAGGCCGAGATCCGCCGCCGGGTGCTGACGGCCGCGTGGTCCCCGGTGGCCGTACGCCCGTCGCTGCTGGGCGCGGACGCCGCGGCCACCGGCGCGGCCGGCTCGGTGGTCCGCGCCGTGCTGGCGGAGCCCGCCCGCTGGCTCGCGACGGCGGGCGGCGGCGCCCCCGGGCGCGGCGCGGCGGCCGGCTGAGCGACCCGCGGGCACCCGACCGCGGGCGCTCAGGCGGAGCGGACCGCGTCGCCCTCCCCCGCCACCTGGTCGGCCAGCTCGGCGCGCAGTGCCGCGTCGAACTCCCAGAGCCCGCGCAGCAACGCCCGCCGGCCGGTGACGCTCATCCGATCCAGCACGGTCGCGAGCCGTTCCCGCCGGTACCCGCGCAGCTCGTCCAGGAGCGCCTGGCCGGCGCCGGTGAGGTGCAGCGCGATCTCCCGCCGGTCGTGCTGGCCCGGTTCGCGTTCGAGGACGCCGGCGGCGACCAGGCGGTCGCAGAGCCGGCTGGCGGAGGAGAGCAGCATGCCGAGGCTGGCGGCGAGGCCGCGCAGGTTTATCCCGTCGCGCTCGTCCACCACCATGAGCGCGCGGAGCTGGGATGCCGACAGCTGCGAGCTGATCCGCTCGCGCGAGGCGTCCCAGACCGACAACAACGAACCCGCGGCGGTCTCGACCGACGCGGGAAACTGCGATTCCGACCCGCCCGGATCGGGGTATGTGCTCATGGTGGGCCCGAGAATACCTCGGCCTAGCTGCAACGATAGACAGGTGAGGAGGCGATGATGCCGGACCGGCTGACCGGGATACGGCAGATCCTGGCAGACGCGCCAGCGGACGCTCTCGTCGAGCGTTTCGCCGAAGAACTCGACAAACAGTATGGGATTGCCGATACCAACCTGCTTCAGGTCGATTACCGACTCTCCGCCCTGCTGTCGCTGCGGGACGGCGCGGCACGTACCGCGCCCGGCGACCCCGCCTGGCGCTGCTTCGACCACCAGGCCGAGGTGGTGCAGGAGGATGTGACGTATCTCCCGGTCACCATGCGCGGCGAGCGGATCGGGGTGCTGCGCCTGGCGCCGGTCGGCGACGACCCCCAGCTGCGGCACGAGCTGGCCGGGGCCGCCACGCTGCTCGCCCACGAACTGGCGGCGGTACGGCCCGGGACGGACCGGTACGCGGTGGCGGCCCGGACCCGGCCGCTCACCCTCGCCGCCGAGATGCAGTGGGAGCTGCTGCCCGGGCGCAGCCACGAGGGCCCCTCGTTCAGCCTCGCCGGTCAGCTCGAACCGGCGTACGCGGTCCGCGGCGACGGCTTCGACTGGGCCGACGACGGCGACCGGCTCTGGCTCTGCGTCGTCAACGGCAGCGGCGAGGGGGTCAACGCCTCCATGCTGACCTCCCTGGCCATCAACGCGCTGCGCAACGCCCGGCGGGGCGGGCTGGAGCTGGCCGACCAGGCGGCCCTCGCCGACCAGGCCATCTACGCGTACCACGGGGGCAGCCAGCACCTCGCCGCGCTCCTGCTGCAGCTGGACCTGCACACGGGCCGGGCGACCGTGGTGGACGCCGGCTCGCCCCGGCTGATGCTGCTGCGCGGCGGCGAGGTGATCGAACAGCCGCTGACCGAACAGTTCCCGCTCGGCATGTTCGACGGCACGATCTACCAGCCGCAGCACTTCGACCTGCGCCCCTCGGACCGGTTGCTGCTGGTCAGCGACGGGGTCTACGACGCGGCCGCGTCGGCCGGGCGGTACGGCGGCGGCGCGCTCGACCGGTTCGTCCGGCGCATACCGTCGATGGCGCCGCTGGAGGTGGTCCGCTCGCTCCTCGGCGACCTGCGCGCGTTCGTCGGCAGCGACCTGGTCGACGACGCGGTCGTGGTCTGCCTGGACTGGACCGGCCCGGCCTGAGTCGTGTCCCGAGGCGGGTCGGGCGATCCCGGCGAGACCCGCGTCAGTACGCGCCGCGGCTGCCGATCACCGCACCGAAGGTCTTCCAGAGGATGGTCAGATCGGTGGCCAGCGACCAGTTCTCCACGTAGTAGAGGTCGAGCCGGATGCCGTCCTCCCAGCTCAGGTCGGACCGGCCGCTGACCTGCCAGAGGCCGGTCATGCCGGGCTTGACCAGCAGCCGGCGGGCCACGTCGCCGTCGTACCGGGCGACCTCGGAGGGGAGCGGCGGGCGCGGGCCCACCAGGCTCATGTTGCCGAAGAGGACGTTGGCGAGCTGCGGCAGCTCGTCCAGCGACCACTTGCGCAGGAACCGGCCCACCCGGGTCACCCGGGGATCCTGGCGCATCTTGAAGAGCAGCCCGTCGGTCTCGTTCTTCGACGCCAGCTCGGCGAGCATGGCGTCGGCGTTGACGACCATCGTGCGGAACTTGTAGACGCCGAACTCACGGCCGCCCTGCCCGACCCGGATCTGCCGGAAGATGACCGGCCCCCGGCTGTCGAGCTTGATCGCGATGGCGATCACCGCCAGCGCCGGCAGCGCCAGGGCCAGCCCCGCGAAGGAGACCGCGCGGTCGACGAAGCCCTTGACGAACTTGCGCAGCCCCCGGAACTCGGGGGCCTCCACGTGGATGAGCGGCAGCCCGGCCACCGGGCGCGTGTGGATCCGGGGGCCCGCCACGTCGGTCAGCGCCGGGGCCACCACGAGGTCGACGCCGGTCCCCTCCAGCTGCCAGCCGAGCCGCCGCAGCCGGGTGGCGGTCAGCTCGCCGGAGGCGGTCACCGCGACCGTGTCCGCCCCGATGATGGCCGCCGCCTCGGGGATCCGCCGGAACGAGCCGACCACCGGCACGTCGCCGAGCCGCTGGGGTACCGGGGCGAGCAGGGCGTCCGGGATGCAGGCCCCGACCACCTGGTAACCGGCGTACGGCTCGCGGCGCAGCGTGTGCACCAGCTCCAGTACGTGCGCCGTGTCGCCCACCGCCAGCACCCGGCGGGACCAGCCACCGCCCCGGGCCCGGGCGGCGTGCAGCCGCTTGCGGGCCGCGAAGCGCGCCGCGACCAGCCCCACCGTGCCGGCGGCGAAGGAGATGCCGAGGAATCCTCGCGAGACGCCGACGTCCGCGATGTAGCCGACGATCGCGATGGTCCCGGCCAGCCGCAGGCTACCGGTGGTGACCCGGCGGTACTCGTCGGCGCCGACGCCGAGCACCCGGTCGTCGTAGCAGCGCTGCACCTTCAGCGAGAGCAGCCAGACGAGGACCAGACCGGGCGCGACCAGCGCGTACGGGATCTCGGAGCCGCGCGCCTCGTCCCCGCCGAACCGGGCGAGGTAGCCGCCGAAAACCGCCAGACCGAGGATCGTGGTGTCGAGCACGACGAGGGCCCGGATGTACGCGCGCTGCCGTGACCTGGGCGGGATGGCGGTGGCGCTCGCGGCGGCGTCCGAGGACATCGACACGGAGTTCGACAACGTCGCAGTTGTCACCGGCCCCTCCCCACTCCCCTGGCCATGCCCGAACCCGCAGGTCAGACCCGTTAGGAGGGTGGCGGCGTCGGGCACCCCCGACATCCTCACCCAGCGGGTCGACTACAGAGAGCTTTGGACAGATTACTGTCAAAAATCGGGGATGCGCACCAACCCCACTTGTCAATCGCCGATCGTCCCTGGTGACGGCGCGGAGACCGGGGAACGCGAGCCTGGGCGCGGGAGCCGGGAACGGGGTACGGCGGCGCGGGAGCCGGGAACGGGACCGGGGCGGGGCGCTCGCGGCGCCCCGCCCCGGCGGGTCGGATCGGTCGGTCCGGTCAGCGGACGGTGGTCGGACGCAGCGCGATCGCCTTCAGGAAGATGTCACCGATCTTGGCGGGGTCCTCGGCGACGAACGCGCCGCCGCCGGTGACCTTGGTGATCGCCTCCATCTCGGCCCGGCTGACCCCGGTACCGATGCCGACGAAGATCACCTGGATCGGGCGCTCCGGGTCGAGCAGCTTCTTCAACTCGGCGAGGAGCTTGGCCTGGTTGATGCCGCTGGCGTTGTCGTTCTGCCCGTCGGTCATCAGCACGATCGAGTTGACCCGCCCCGGCTCCCAGCCGTCCTGCACCCGCTTGTACGCCGCCAGCACCGTGTCGTAGAGACCGGTGTTGCCGTTGGTCTTCGGCACCACGGTACGCAGCGCGGCGAGCGTCGGGTCCCGCTGCGTGGTGAGCGGCCCGATCGGGACCATCTCCCGCCAGTCCTGCCCGCCCACGAGATCCGTGGAGAAGGTCCAGAAGCCCAGCGACCACGAGTCGTCCAGCAGGCTGAGTCCCTTGGTGGCCGCCGCCACCGTCACCTGCTCGCGGGTGGCGTTGCCCGCCGTCGGCACCTTCTCCTTCATCGAACCGGAGACGTCGATGACCGCGAGCATCCGCCCCGGCTGGGTGACCGCCGTCCAGGTGGAGAGCGCCCGGTCCACCGCGTTCGGGTCGAGGCCGCCGGCCGCGGTACCGCCACCCGGGTTCGGCGCGGCGCTGGTCGGCGCCGGACCGGCCGGGCTCGGCGCACCCTGCGGGGCGGCGAAGCCCTCGCCCCAGGTCCCGTCCGCCGCCCGCAGCCCCTGGCGCGCCAGGGCGTTACGGAAGCCGCCCGTCTTCTTGAGCACGTCGAAGAGCCCCTGCGCCGCCATCGCCTTGGTCGGCTCGACACCCGGCATCACCGAGTACGGGTAGTCCAGCGGCAGCGGCGCCGGGTCGAGGTAGAGCGCGGCCAGCGGGATCGGCGGCTTCTTCGCGTTGTACGCGATCACGTCCTCCTCGGAGAGCGACGCGGCGCCGAGCCCGGAGGCGATCGAGGCCGGATCCGTCGACCGGGGGAACTTGGCGATCAGGTCGTCCCGCAGCGCCGAGCGTCCCGTCGCGAGCGCGCGCAGCGCCGCGGTGGTCGCCTTTGCGGCGTCGGCCCCGGCCGCGCTCGCGGCGGAGCCGAGCGCCAGCAGCCCGGAGAGCCCCGCCGCGTCCCGGGTCGGCTCGACGATGCCGGTACGGAGCTTGCTGTTGGTCGCCACCTGCTGCAACAGGTCGTTCCAGCCGAGCTTGCGGTTCGGCCAGCCCAGCGCGCTCGCCGCGACCGGCTCCGGTACCGCCAGCACCACGGGGCTGCGGGCGACGGACTCGTTGTTGGTCGGCGCGAAGCCGGTGGCTCCCGCCGTCTTCAACCGCAGCAGCCACGTCGAGGAGTCCGGCAGCCAGACGTCCGGGATGACCGAGGCACCGCTGGCCTGCCCGACCCCGGCGAGCGTGACGCCGTGCTGGCTCGCCAGGTTCGCGGCGACGTCGACCGGCTCCGTGCTGGAGACCTCAACCGCGACGCAGATGCCCTCGACGGCCGCGCCGTCCTCCGTCCACTTGTTCGCGGAGGTCTGCACGGCCGGCGCTATCTCCGGCGCGGCGGCAACGTTCAATGCGATGCGGCCGGAGCAGGACGGGCCAGACAACTGCTGGTACCCGTACCACCCGCCGGCGGCGACAACGATAAGCGCCATCGCTCCAGCGACGGCGCCTAATCCGCGAATCCTTGGATGCATACGATGGCGGCCTGACACGGAGACTATCTTGCGTATCTCTGGCCCCAACTGCCAGGGATGTGCGGGCGGAAATTGGCGGGGAACAGCCCTTTTTCCAAGGCGGATCACCTTGCGTGATCAGACGATGGCGGGATGTCCATAAAATCGCCCCGGAGGCCCGGTTTTCGATGGGACATCGAGCCGAGCGATCACCAATTTTAAGGAAGACCTAAGCCGAGCCGACCCCTCGTACGACTGAGGAAACGTTCATTCATCGCCGCTCGCGGTTCCGGATTCGCCGCCGGCCACTCAGGCCAGTACGCACGTCGGGCTCGGCACCTCCACCGGCTCGCCGACCCGGGCCGGCACCCCGGTGCCCGGGTCCACCTCGAACACCCCGACCGCGTGCGCCCGCTCGTCGGCCACGTAGAGATGCGCGCCGATCAGCGCGAAGTGCCGCGGCCACTCGCCGCCCGTCTCCACCTCGGTCACGTAGCGCGGCAGCTCGCCGTCGAGCGCGAAGACGCTGAGGGTCCCCACGCCGCGGTTCGCCACGTACAGGAAGCGCCCGTCGGGGCGTACCGCGATCTCGGAGGGCTGCACGTGCCCGGCCTGCGCGCTCGCCGGTACCCCGCCCAGCTCCCGCAGCCCACCGTCGGCCTCCCGGGTGTACGCCAGCACCGTCGCGGACAGCTCCCCCACCACGTAGTAGCGGCGCCCGTCCGGGTGCCGGGCGAGGTGACGCGGCCCGGTGCCCGGGGGGACCGCCGTACGCCCGGCGGCGCCCCTCGGCCGGCCCGAGGGCCCGTCCAGCGGGTACCGGTAGATCGAGTCGGTGCCCAGATCCACCGCCAGCAGCACGGAGCCGTCGGCGTCCGGCGACACCAGGTGCGCGTGCGCCCCCTCCTGCCGCTCCGGGTCCGGCCCGTGCCCCTCGTGCACCAGCAGGTCGCTGCGCTCGCCCAGCATCCCCGCCGAGTCGATCGGGTGCACGCAGACGCTGCCGCTGCCGTAGTTGGCGCTGAACAGCGTGCCGCCGTCCGGGCTCACCGCCAGGTGGCAGGGGCTCGCGCCGCCGGTCGAGCGCGGGACACCGAGTGGGCTCAGCGTCCCGTCCGGATGCATGGTCCAGGCGCTCACGGTGCCCTCGTCCAGCTCGTTGACCGCGTAGAGCACGGGCAGCCGCGGGTGCCGGGCCAGGAACGAGGGGGACGGGGTGGGCGCCGCCGCGCCGAGCGGGTCCAGCGCGCCGGTACGCGGATCCCGCCGGGCCGCCACCACCCCGACGCCACGTCCGCCGCTCTCGGCCGTGTAGCAGCCGAGATAGACGGTCCCCCGACCAGCGCTCATGCCGTCCCTCCCGCGCTCGTGCGATCTCCCACCCGATCAAACCAGACCCGGCCCCGCCGCGCCCGCCCTCGCCCCGGTCGGACCGGCCGGCCGGGCCCCGGTGACATCGGGCACGGCGGCGAAGGTGAAACTTCCCTACACTGGCCGGATCACCGGCCCGTGAACCGGTGGGGGAGGTGCAGAGGCATGCGTATCGCCCTCTTCGTGACCTGCGTCAACGACCTGGTCTTCCCGGGTACCGGACGGGCCGTGGTGCGGATCCTCGAACGGCTGGGGCACACCGTCGAGTTCCCGCAGGAGCAGAGCTGCTGCGGTCAGATGCACGCCAACAGCGGGTACCGCGCCGAGGCCCTGCCGCTGGTCCGCCGCTTCGTCGACACGTTCGCCCCGTACGAGGCGGTGGTGGCCCCGTCCGGCTCGTGTGTGGCGATGGTCCGGGAGTCGTACCCGAGGCTGGCGGCCGACGACCCCGAGCTGGCCGCCCGGGTCGCCGAACTCGCGCCCCGCACGTACGAGCTGTCCGAGCTGCTCGTCGACGTGCTCGGCGTGACCGACGTCGGCGCCTCCTTCCCGCACCGGGTCACGTACCACCCGACCTGCCACGGGCTGCGGATGCTGCGCCTGGGCGACCGGCCGTTGCGGCTGCTGCGCGCGGTGCGCGGGCTCGACCTCGTCGACCTGCCCGGCGGCACCGAATGCTGCGGATTCGGCGGCACCTTCGCGGTGAAGAACGCGGGCGTCTCCGCCGCCATGCTCGCCGACAAGTGCGACGCGGTCTGCGGGACCGGCGCCGGGTACGTCGCCGCGGCCGACAACTCCTGCCTGGCCCACATCGGCGGGGGCCTGTCCCGCCGCGGCGCGCCGGTGCGGGCGATCCACTACGCCGAGATCCTGGCGGGACCGGAGGAGTCGTCATGACCGGTACCGGCAACATCGTCGCCAACCTGCCCTTCCCCACCGCGGCCGGGCGCGAACTGGCCAACGCGCAGCTGCGCGCGAACCTGCGCCGGGCCACCCACACCATCCGCGACCGGCGGCTGAGCGTGGTCGGCGAGGTACCGGACTGGGAGGCGCTGCGCCGGGCCGGCGCGGCGATCAAGGACGACGTCCTCGCCCGCCTGCCCGAGCTGCTGGAACAGTTTGAGGCGGCGGTGACGGCGGCCGGCGCCACGGTGCACTGGGCCCGGGACGCGGCCGAGGCCGGGGAGATCGTCACCCGGCTGGTGACCGAGACCGGGAGCCGCGAGGTCGTCAAGGTCAAATCGATGGCGACGCAGGAGATCGGGCTCAACGAGCGGCTCGCCGACGCCGGCATCGAGGCGGTGGAAACCGACCTGGCCGAGCTGATCGTGCAGCTCGCCGACGACACGCCGTCGCACATCCTGGTACCGGCGATCCACTACAACCGGCGGCAGATCCGGGACATCTTCGCCGGCCGGATGCCCGGGGTGGACCCCTCGGCCCTCTCCGACGACCCGCCCGCGCTCGCCGAGGCGGCCCGGCGGCACCTGCGCGCGAAGTTCCTCTCCGCCCGGGTCGCCATCTCCGGCGCCAACTTCGCGGTCGCCGAGACCGGCACGCTGGTGGTGCTGGAGTCCGAGGGCAACGGGCGGATGTGCCTCACCCTCCCCGAGACGCTGATCTCCGTGGTCGGGGTGGAGAAGCTGCTGCCGACCTTCCGGGACCTGGAGGTCTTCCTGCAGCTGCTGCCCCGCTCGTCGACCGGCGAGCGGATGAACCCGTACACCTCGCTCTGGACCGGGGTCACCCCGGGCGACGGGCCGCAGAACGTCCACGTCGTACTGGTCGACAACGGGCGTACCGACACCCTCGCCGACCCGGTCGGCCGGCAGGCGCTGCGCTGCATCCGCTGCTCGGCCTGCCTCAACGTCTGCCCCGTCTACGAGCGGGTCGGCGGGCACGCGTACGGCTCCGTCTACCCCGGTCCGATCGGCGCGATCCTCTCGCCGCAGATGACCGGCCCCGACGCGGGCGCCAACCGCACCCTGCCGTACGCCTCGACGCTCTGCGGCGCCTGCTTCGACGCCTGCCCGGTGCGCATCGACATCCCCGAGGTGCTGGTGCACCTGCGGCAGCGCGGCGTCGACGCGAAGCGGCACCGCCCCTCGGCGGAGCGGACCGCGATGCGGGCGATGTCCTGGGTCATGCGGGACCGGCGACGCTACGCGGCGGCGCTGCGGGCGGCCCGCCGCGGCTCCGCCCCGCTGCGCCCGGCCAGCCACGCCGGGCAGCTGCGGCGGCTGCCGTGGCCGCTGAGCGCCTGGACCGCGAGCCGGGACGCCCCGCTGCCGGCCCGGCAGACCTTCCGCGAGTGGTGGGCCGCCCGTGAACGCGGGTGAGCCGGCCGGTCCCCGGCAACGACGCGGGACCGGGCGGCCGGCACGGGACGAGGGCGGACGGAACCGGCGCGGGACCGGGCCGGGGCGAGGCGGGAGCGGCCATGAGCGCACGAGATGAGATCCTGGCCCGGATCCGGGCCGCGCGCCCGACCGGGAGCGTCCCGGTGCCCCGCGACTACGAGACCGACCCGCCGGCCGGAGACCTGATCGAGCTGCTGGTCGACCGGCTGGTGGACTACCGGGCCACGGTGCGCCGCTGCGCCCCCGACGAGCTGGCCGGTGCGCTGGCCGGGCTGCTCGACGGCGTACCCGAGGTGGCGGTGCCGTCCGGGCTGCCGGGCGGGTGGCTGGCGGCGTACCCGGGACGGGTCCGGCGCGACGGCGACCCGGACCCGCTCGCGGTCACCGAGCTGGACGCGCCGGGGCTCGCGGTGGTCAGCGGCTGCGCGGTCGCCGTCGCGCAGACCGGGACCCTGATCCTCGACGCCGGTCCGGAGCAGGGCCGGCGGCTGCTCACGCTCGTCCCCGACCACCACGTCTGCGTCGTCCGCGCCGAGCAGATCGTGGCCGGCGTGCCGCAGGCGCTGCGTCGGCTCGCCGACCCGACCCGGCCGCTGACCATGATCGCCGGTCCCTCGGCGACCAGCGACATCGAGCTGAACCGGGTCGAGGGCGTGCACGGACCGCGCCGGCTGGACGTGCTCCTGGTCGGCTGACCGCCGCGCGTCGGGCCGCCGCGCCTCGGGCGGGGCCCGGGGTCAGGCCGTGGGGACGGGACGGCCCCGCCGCTGGGCGACGTACTCGACCAGGGTGACCAGTACGGTCTTGCCCGACTGCCGCTCGCGCGCGTCGCAGAGGACCACGGGCACGCCCGGGTCGAGGTCGAGCGCCTGGCGTACCGAGTCGGTGCTGTAGCGCTGCGCGCCGTCGAAGCAGTTGACCCCGACGACGAACGGCATGCCCCGCTGCTCGAAGTAGTCGACCGACGGGAAGCAGTCGGCGAGCCGGCGGGTGTCGGCCAGGACCACCGCGCCGAGCGCGCCGAAGGACAGCTCGTCCCAGAGGAACCAGAACCGGTCCTGCCCTGGGGTGCCGAAGAGGTAGACCTGAAGGTCGTCGTTGATGGTGATGCGGCCGAAGTCCATCGCCACCGTGGTGGTGTTCTTGCCCTCCACGCCCGAGATGTCGTCGGTGGCGGCACCGGCGTCCGTGAGGATCTCCTCGGTCTGCAGTGGCCGGATCTCGCTGACCGCACCGACCAGCGTCGTCTTGCCCACCCCGAACCCGCCCGCGATGAGGATCTTCAGCGCGATCGGCAACGGCCGCCCGCCGCCGGTACGGTCAGAGCGCACGGAGTCCATTGACCACCGCCTTGAGGATGTTGTCGTCGGGATAGTTGGTGGCGGCCGGGGGCTCGTGGATGTCGACGAGCCCCGCCGCGAGCAGGTCCCCGAGGAGCACCCGCACCACGCCGAGCGCCAGGTCGAGGTGGGCCGACAGCTCAGCCACGGAGATCGGCTCCTGCGCCATCTCCACGATCATCCGGTGCTCGGGCTGGAACTGTGGACGGCCGGCGAGCCGTTCCGGCGGTCCGGCCACCACGAACGCGACCAGGTCGAAGCCGCCCGCCGCCGGCCGGGCCCGCCCACCGGTCATGGTGTACGCCCGGACCAGCGGCCCCGCCTCCTCGTCCAGCCAGTCGTGGTGCGGACCGGGTGGCTCAGCCGGCATCGGCGGGCTCCGTGGATGAGCGTCTCGCCGCGCTCATGTTCTGCCCGACCCGGGTGACCAGCATCGCCATCTCGTACGCGATGAGGCCGATGTCGGAGTCGGCGTCGGCGAGCACGGCGAGGCACGCCCCCTGACCCGCCGCCGTGACGAAGAGGTACGCCTCGTCCATCTCGACCACGGTCTGGCGGACCGCCCCGGCGCCGAAGTGCCGGCTGGCGCCCTTGGCGAGGCTCTGGAAACCCGCGGCCATCGCGGACATGTGCTCCGCGTCCTCCTGGGTCAGATTCGCCGACGCGCCCATCAACAGACCGTCCGCCGAGAGCACGACGGCCTGCTGCGCGGTGGGCACCCGCTCCACCAGGTCGTCGAGCAGCCAGTCGAGTTGCGCGCCCGGCCTCGTCGTGTTCACCACTAGGCGTCCCTTCCAGAATCGGTAGAGCCCGGCCCGGTCACCGGGGCGGCTTCGAGGATGACACGGGGCAGCTCCGCGGTCGGCTGGTCGGCGGGCGGCGTGGCGGCCACTGCCGGGCCGTCCCCCGGAACCGGATACGCCGACGGAGCCGGCGTGGCGGCCGACCTCGGCTTGCGTACCGGCAGCGGCGGCGGTGCGGCGGTCTCGGCGGCCGCGGCCCGCTCGGCGGGCCCGCCGGGCTGCCCCGGTACGCCCGGCTGGCCCGGGTAGCCCGGTGTGCCCGGCTGGCCCGATGCGCCCGGCTGGCCCGATGCGCCCGGCTGGTTCGGATCGACCGGCAGGTCCGCCGGGAGCCGGGGCATCACGACGGTGGCGTCCCCGCCGTCCGGGAGCGGACCGGGTGCCTCCCCGCCGGGCGAGGCAGCGCCGGGCGACCTTTCTGCGGCCGCGGCCGCGCCGTTCGGCTCCGCGCCGGCCGGCGGGCGGGGTCGTTCCTCGTCGCCGGCGCGCTCGGTGGGGAGGCCGGCGTCCTTGCGGCCCCGGGCGGTCCCGGACTGCAGCGCCGCCATCAACAACCGGACCTGCTCCGGCGAGCGCGGTGCCGGCGGTCCGCCGGTCTCGGCGGCCTCGGTCGCCGCCGGGGCATCCTCGCGCAGCTGCGGCGCCAGGCTGCTCTGCCGAACCCGCCGGGGCAGCCCGTCGTCGCCGACCGGCGGCTCCGCCCGCGTTCCCGCCGGCTTCCCGGCGGCGGCCGGCCGGTTGGCGCGGCGGCTCGGTACGGCGGTCAGCCGGGTGACCCGACCGGCGCGCCGGCCCGGCTCCGGGGCGACGGGGGGCGCGGCGGCGTCCTCGGCACCCGCAGCCGGGTCCTCCGGCCCGTCGGGCGCCTCCCCACCCGCCGCCGGGCGGGCCGGTCGCGCGGGCTGCGCCGGGGCGTCGGTGACCAGGTTGCCGGGCACCAGCACCACCGCGGTGACCCCGCCGTACGGCGAGGAGCGCAACCGCACCCGGATCCCGTGCCGGGCGCCGAGCTGCGCCACCACGAAGAGGCCGAGCCGCGAGCTGTTGGCCGGGTCGAAGTCGGGCGGGTCGGCCAGTCGCCGGTTGGCGTCCTCGATCGCCTCGGGGGTGAGGCCGAGGCCCCGGTCCTCGATCTCGATGGCGTACCCGTTCGGCACGACCTGACCGAGGACCTGCACCCGGGTCTGCGGCGGGGAGAACGAGGTGGCGTTCTCGATCAGCTCGGCCAGCAGGTGGATCAGGTCGCCGACGGCCCGGCCGAGGACGGCGGCGGGCGGGACGGTCTGGATGTCGACCCGGGCGTAGCTCTCCACCTCGGAGATGGCGCCGCGGATCACGTCGACGATGGGGATCGGGTTCCGCCAGCCGCGCCCGGGCGCGGCGCCCGCGAGGATGACCAGGTCCTCGGCATGGCGACGCATCCGGGTGGACATGTGGTCGACCCGGAACAGGTCCTCCAGCTCCTCCGGGTCGGTGGCCCGCCGCTCCATCTTGTCGAGCAGGGCGAGCTGCCGGTGCAGCAGCGTCTGGCTGCGCCGGGCGATGTTGAGGAACACCTCGTTCAGCCCGCGGCGCAGGACCGCCTCGTCGACCGCGGAGCGTACGGCCGTGCGCTGTACCTCGCTGAACGCCTTGCCGAGCTGGCCGATCTCGTCCTGCCCGTACTCCAGCGGCGGCGCCTCCCGGCTGACGTCGACCTCCTCGCCCCGCCGCAGCCGGCCGACCACGTCCGGCAGCCGCTGCTCGGCGAGCGCCAGCGCGTCGGCCCGCAGCGAGGTGAGGCGGCGGATCAGCGACCGGCCGATGCGTACGGCGATGAGGAGCGAGACGACGACCGCGGCGAGGCCCACCACGCCGGCGAGTCCGAGCCGCACCAGGATGTCGATCGCGACCGGCATGGTGCGCTTGGCGAGCGCGTCCGAGGTCGACAGCTCGAAGTCGCGCAGCCGCTGCTGGACGACGTCGTACTCGCCCTGCCAGCGCTGCGCCGTCACCGGTGGGGCCGCGCCGGTGCGCCCCTTGGCGACGAGGTCGTCCTCCATGCCGGTGAGCCGGACGAAGGGCTCGCTCTCGGTGAGCCGCTGGTACCGCGCCCGGTCCTCGGCGGGCAGGCCGGCCACGGCGGCGGTGAAGAGGTACCGGGAGGTGCCGATGATCTGCACGAGCTGCTCGTGCTCGCCCTCGGCAAAGGTGTTCGCGCTGGTCGCGCCCGCCACCAGGGTGTCGACCTGGCCGAGCACCTCGCGCGCCTGCCCGAGCGCGGTGAGGGCGCGGGCCTGCCGGTTGAGCCCCTCGTCGGGGAGGGTGGCGAGTTCGGTGAAGGCGCGGAACAGCGAGGTGATCATGCTGCTGTAGAGCCCGAGCGCGCCGCTGCGGTCCATGTCCCGCCGGTCGATGAACCCGCGCCCGGCCGGCAGCGCCTCCAGCGCGGTCAGCACCTCGCCGAGCCGCGTTTCGAGCGACTCGCCGGCGGCGTCGCGCAGGGCGTCGCCGGTCGCCCGGCGGCGCAGCTCCGCGACCGCCCGGTCGGTGCTGGCGCGCTGCGCGCCCAGCGCGCCGACGTCGCCCTTGCCGGCGAGGTAGACGACCGAGAGGCGGCGTTCCTTCTGCAGTTCGGCGACCAGCTGCTCGCCCGGCCGACCCAACTCGTCGAGGAGCCGCTGGGCGGAGAGCAGCGAGAGCGCCGGGCCGATCGCCAGGGTGGTCGCGAAGATCCAAAGCGCCAGCAGCGCGGCGACGGGCACCGCAATCAAAGCGATGATCTTCGACCGGATCGGCCAGTTGCGGGTTTTCATCAGACCTCGCCCACGGGGGGTTGGCGGACGTACGTGTTTCCGGCCGGCCGCGACCCCCGGCCGGAGTCGCGAATCACGGCCGCGCGCCTTCGGCAGAATACGGAATCGTAAGCGTCGGCACTACCAGGCCATCCGGGCACCTTTGCCGGCTAACCGACAATACCGTCTCCTGTGGAACGCGATCCCTTGCCACATAAGGGCTACGTACGGACATTGCACAGGGTTGTCGGGCGGCGGTGTGACCCTCGACTCGCCCGCACGCGTCGGGGTGCCCGCCCGGCGCTCACGCGCGCCCGGACGAGCACCCCGCAACATTGCCCGCGCCTCGTCCGGCCCAGGCCGTGACGGCTCAGGCCGTGACGGTGAGCCCCAGCCCGTCGGCGACCCGGCGGCCGTACGCCTCGTCGCACTGGCCGAGGTGCCAGACCATCTTCTCCTGGATGTGCTTGTCGCACTGGCTCAGCTGGTTGACCAGGTTCTTGACGAGGTCGTCGCGCTCCCAGTCCGGCATGGTGCGGAACCGCTCGCCCGCCTGGGCGTAGTTGTTCTGCCGCTCGATCGGCGCCTTGACGACCTGCCCGGAGACGTACGGCCGGTACTCGCGGTACGACTCGTCGGCCTCCCGCAGCCCCGCCACGGACGAGGGCTCGAAGTTGATGTGCGGGTTGGCGCCCCGGTTGTCCACGTGGTAGGACATCTGGCCGCCGTCCTGGTTGGTGTTGATTGGCACGTCCTGGCGCGGCGCGTTGACGGGCAGCTGGAGGTAGTTCGGGCCGACCCGGTAGCGCTGCGTGTCGGAGTAGGAGAAGGTCCGGCCGACCAGCATCTTGTCGTCGCTGAAGTCCAGCCCGTCCACCAGTACGCCGGTGCCGAACGCGATCTGCTCGTTCTCGTTGTGGAAATTGGTGACGTTCCGGTTGAGCGTCATCATCCCGACCGGCCGCAGCGGGAAGACGTCCTCGGGCCAGGTCTTGGTGTCGTCCAGCGGGTCGAAGTCCAGCTCCGGATGCTCGTCGTCGCTCATGAGCTGGACGTTGAGCTCCCACTGCGGGTAGTTGCCCGCCTCGATCGCCTCGTAGAGGTCCTTCGAGGCGTGGCCCAGCTCGTTGGCCTGGATCGCGGCGGCCTGCTCCTCGGTGAGGGACTCGATGCCCTGCTGCGACTTCCAGTGGTACTTGACCAGCACGCCCTCGCCCTCGGCGTTGACCATGCGGTACGTGTTCACCCCGAAGCCGTCCTGGGTGCGGTAGTTGGCCGGGATGCCGCGCGGGCTGAACAGCCAGGTCAGCATGTGCATGGACTCCGGCGTGTTCGACATGAAGTCGAAGATCCGGTTCGCCTCCTGCCGGAAGGTGACCGGGTCCGGCTTCAGGGCGTGGATCACGTCCGGGAACTTGATCGCGTCCCGGATGAAGAAGACCGGGAGGTTGTTGCCGACCAGGTCCCAGTTGCCGTCCTCGGTACGGAACTTCACCGCGAAGCCGCGCGGGTCGCGCGTCGCCTCGGACGAGTCCCGACCGCCGATGACGGTGGAGAACCGTACGCTCACCGGCGTCTTCCGGCCCTTGGTCTGGAAGAGCTTGGCCCGGGTGTACCGCGACGCCGGCTCGTCGCCGATCGTCCCGTACGCCTCGAACTCGCCGTGCGCGACGAAGCCGCGCGCGTGCACCACCCGCTCCGGAATCCGCTCCCGGTCGAAGTGGCTGATCTTCTCCAGGAAGTGGTAGTTCTCCAGCGTCGCCGGCCCGCGCGAACCGACGGTGCGCTGCTGCTGGTTGTTGTGCACCGGGTGACCCTGCCGGGTCGTGAGGGTCGGCTTGGGGAGTTGGGGATCGCTCATCGGTCTCCTCCTGATACTGGTGCTCTTCCTGGCAACCGGGGACGAATGCCCCGGGGCGCAATCGCCACGCGCTCCCGCGCCGTAGGCGGGAGTCACGCTCGGGTCCGCCTCCGGCGTCCCGCCCCCGCGACCCGAACAACGCCGCCCGCGGCACCCGGGTTCCGGCGCGCCGCGGTTCCGGCCCGGCGGCACGGCCGGCGCGCACCCGACCACCCAAGCGCGTTTTCTGGAATGAGTCAAGTCTAGAGCCCACCCGCAGCCCGGCGGCGGCCCGGCGGCGGCCCGGCGACGAATCAGACTTAGGCGGATAAAACGCTCGGCGCCCCCGCTCGGCGCCCTGGCCGGACCGGGGGTTTCGGGCGCGACCGGGCCGGGGCGTCCCGCCGGGTACCGCCCGGACCGGGCAGGAAAGTACGGCGGATCGGGATTGGCGACGAGGGTCCCGCGGGAATACGGATGGCGAAGGAGGAGCCATGTCGTCCACCGAGATCGTCGTCAGCGCCATCATCATCGTCGTGCTCGCGGCCGTCATCGTGGCCGCCCGGGTGATCGTCCAACAGACCCGGCGCCGCGCCCTGCGCACCCGGTTCGGGCCGGAGTACGACCGGGCCGTCGAGACGGAGCAGGACCGCACCGCAGCCGAACGGGAGCTGCGTGCCCGGGAGCGCCGGCACGCCGAACTCACCCTCACCCCACTGTCGGAGGAGTCCCGTCGGCGGTACGCGCAGGCGTGGCGGGAGACCCAGGCCCGCTTCGTCGACTCGCCGGGCGAGGCCGTCGGCGCCGCGGACGAACTGGTCACCCGGCTGGTGGCCGAGCGCGGCTACCCGACCGGCGACTACTCCGACCAGCTCTCGCACCTGAGCGTCGAGCACGCCCGCACCCTGGGCAGCTACCGGGACGCGCACGAGATCCGGCTGCGCCAGGACCGCGGCGAGGCGAGCACCGAGGAGCTGCGCCAGGCCGTCGTGCACTACCGCGCGCTCTTCGCCGACCTGCTGGGCGAGGAACCCGTACGCCAGCAGGGCGACCCCGCGGACCGGCGGGCGGCGCCGGCCGAAGGGGCGCCGCAGGTGCCCCAGGACACCCCGAGCCGTTGAGGAGATTTCCGATGCGCCATGCCGAGCAACAGACGCAGGAACAGCCGCGCGACGCCACCGCCGCGCCGGCACGACCGGAGGCGGCCGACGGCCGACGCGAGGAGCCGGGACACGGGAGCGGGTCCGGCTCCCGGGCACCCGAGGACGCCCTCGACGACCGGGGCTCCTACGACACCCCGGAATACGACACCCCGGAACGGACCGGCGGCGACCGTGGTCCGGACGTACCCGAGACCGACGCCGACCAGGGACGGGGCCGCACCGACCGTCGCGACCCGGACGCGGCCGACCGGGCCGGGTCACGGACCGCGACCGACCCGCGCGTCGGCACGTACCGATCGACCGAGGCCGACGCGGAGCGCGCCGAGGCCGGGGAGCGCGAGTTCCACGAGCCGGCGGCGCTGCCCACCACGTTCGGCGCCGCCTCGGTCGGCGACGCGGTCGCCGCCAGCGCGCTCGCCGGGGAGAGCCGCGCCACCGAGCACGACGTACGCGAGGAGAACCCGGACCGCGCCGCGGACGGCGTCACCGACGCGCGGGAACTGCCGGCGGAGCCGGGCGAGGCGCGCGGCGCGGCGACGTCCGAGCCCGGAACGGCGACCGGTACCGCGACCACGGGCGGGCCGGGGTCCGGGACCACGACGACCGGGGCGGCGAAGTGGATCTCCGCTGAGACCGCCGAGGGCCTCCGCGACCGCTGGCGGGACGTACAGCTGCGCTTCGTCGACGACCCCCGTGCGGCCACCGGCGAGGCGGCCGGGCTGCTGGACGAGGCGTTGAAGACGTTCACCTCCGCGCTGGCGGCGCGCCGGCGCGAGCTGGACGGTACGCCGGACGCCGATGCCGGCGACACCGAGCAGCTCCGGATGGTGGTCCGCCGCTACCGCGAGTTCCTGGACCGCCTGCTCGACTGCTGACGACGCGGCGGCGAGCCCGCCGGACCACGGACGGGTGTCCCGGCCACCACCGGCCGGGACACCCGTCTGCGTACGCCCGCCGCCGCGCCCTCGCCCCGCACTCGGCCACCGCACCCCGTCGGAGCGCGGGTCGTGACCGGGCGAACAGAGGGAGTGAAAACTCCTCACCTTGGGTAGTAGGCGGCCCGGCGCGGGCCGGCTGGTACGCGCCCGAGCCGAACGAGAGGTGGCGGCGTGGACGGCGGCCTACGACTCAACATGAACGCGCTGGACTACGCGATCCTGGCGCTCTACTTCGTCACGGTCCTCGGCGTGGGCTTCGCCGCCCGCCGGGCGATCCGGACCAGTGTCGACTTCTTCCTCTCCGGCCGGTCCCTGCCGGCCTGGGTGACCGGCCTGGCCTTCGTCTCGGCCAACCTCGGCGCGCTGGAGATCATCGGCATGGCCGCCAACGGCGCCCAGTACGGCATCATGACGGTCCACTACTACTGGATCGGCGCCGTACCGGCGATGGTCTTTCTGGGCATCGTGATGATGCCCTTCTACTACGGCTCCAAGGTCCGCAGCGTGCCGGAGTACCTGCGGTTGCGCTTCAACCGGCCGACGCACCTGCTCAACGCGATCAGCTTCGCGGTGGCGCAGGTACTGATCGCCGGGGTGAACCTCTACGCGCTCGCCCTGGTGCTGGACGCGCTGCTCGGCTGGCCGCTCTGGCTGTCGATCGTGGTCGGTGCGGCGATCGTGCTCGCCTACATCGGCATCGGCGGGCTCTCCTCGGCTATCTACAACGAGGTGCTCCAGTTCTTCGTCATCCTCGCCGGCCTCATCCCGATCACGGTGATCGGGCTGGTCAAGGTCGGCGGCGTGGACGGCCTGTGGGACGCGGTACGCGGTTCCAAGCTGGGCGAGGCGGGCCTGCACACCTGGGCGGACACCGGCAACTCGGCCAACCCGCTCGGCGCCAACTGGATCGGGCTCGTCTTCGGCCTCGGCTTCGTCCTCTCGTTCGGCTACTGGACCACGAACTTCGCCGAGGTCCAACGCGCGCTCTCGGCCCGGAACATGAGCGCGGCCCGGCGCACGCCGCTCATCGGCGCGTACCCGAAGCTGCTGATCCCCGCGGTGACGGTGATCCCCGGCCTGGTGGCGCTGGTGACCGTGAAGGGACTCGGCGCAGACAGCGGCACGTTGCAGTACAACAACGCGATCCCGCTGCTCATGCGCGACCTGCTCCCGAACGGGGTGCTCGGCGTGGCGGTGACCGGGCTGCTCGCCTCGTTCATGGCCGGCATGGCGGCGAACGTGAGCGGCTTCAACACCGTCTTCACGTACGACATTTGGCAGGCGTACGTGAAGCGGGACCGCGACGACGCGTACTACCTGCGGGTCGGGCGGATCGCCACCCTCGTCGGCGTGATCGTCGGCATCGGTACCGCCTTCATCGCGGCCGGGTTCAGCAACATCATGAACTACATCCAGACGCTCTTCTCGCTCTTCAACGCGCCGCTCTTCGCCACCTTCATCATCGGCATGTTCTGGCGCCGGATGACCGCCTGGGCCGGCTTCTGGTCGCTCCTGGTCGGCACCCTGGGCTCGCTCGCCACGTACCTGCTCTACCTCGGCGGGGTGCTCGACTTCCAGTCCGACCTGGAGGAGAGCTTCTGGGGCGCGGGGATCGCGTTCGTCCTGGTGGTGGTCGTCGCGCTGCTGCTCAGCCCGCTCGGCGCGCCGAAGCCCGACGAGGACCTGCGCGGCCTGGTGTACGGGCGCGGCAGCGTCGACCTCACCGCCGACGTGCTGGCCGGCGACGCCGCCTGGTACCGCTCGCCGATTCTGCTCGGCGCGGTCGCCCTGGCCCTGTCCGTGCTGTTCTACCTGCCGGTCCTCTAGCGAGAGAGGCCCACGCCGCGTCCGGTCATGGGCTCCGGCCCGCTACGAAGGGACACCCCGATGGAAGACCGCACCTCCCCGACCTCCGACCCGCTGCTGGCCGGCAGCGAACAGGAGCGGCGCCGCTCCGCCGCCGCCCGGCTCTTCGACATCCGCCGGGTGATCGGCGGCCTCTTCACCGTCTACGGCGTGATCGTGACCCTGGTCGGGCTCTTCGACTCCCCCGCCGAGATCGACAAGGCCCAGGGCGTACGGATCAATCTCTGGGCCGGGCTCGCGATGCTCGTCTTCGGGCTCGCCTTCCTGCTCTGGCAGTGGGTACGCCCGGCCGAGCCGCCGCCGTCCGAGGAGCAGCAGGACGCCACCGGCAGTCCGGCCGCGGGCCGGTGAACCGGCACGGTCGCCGGTCGCGAACGCACGGTCGCCGGCCGCGAACACGCGGGACACCGGCTCCGTCGAGGCGGCAGAGCTCGCCAAACCGCCCGGGCGGGCGATTGGGCCGGGCGATCGCGGGTAGGTGACCCGGGGGCAGGACGCCGATTCCCGGACGAGGAGGAGGGCAGCACCCGTGACGGAGCAGTTCCCGGACCGGCCGTTGGAGGAGTACCCGGACGTGGCGGACGCCATCGACGACGACATCACGGCGCCGCCGCTGCGTACCGGCGGCGGCCCGGACGCGGACACCCCGGCCTTCCGCGAGCCCGGCGACCCGCAGGCCGACTTCCCGCCCACCGACGATCTGATCGGGGACGCCGCCAGCGGCCCGACGGGTCCGGCCGCCACCGGGCCGGCCCGGACCGGGGCCGAGCAGCCGTGGGACCCGGAGGACCTGGCCGTGGCGAAGGGGGCGGATCCGACCCCGGAGAACGTCGCCCGGGCCCGGCGCGAGCTGGAGGAGGACGGGCCCGCCGCCGTCGAGCGCCAGGTCCCGTAAGGCCGCGTTTCACAAGGACCGGCCGTACGCGCGGCGGTGAGCCCTGGTCCGCGAGTCCGACTCGGCGGACCAGGGCTCACCTGGTGTGGGTGCTGTCAGCGCGGCCCGGCCGTCACAGCGGCGGGTACGCGTTCTGCATCAACTGCTGGAACTGCGCCGCGAACCAGGCGCCCGAGATCGGGGCGCCCGCCAGAGCACCGCTCATGTTGTTGTTGTTGCGCGGGTTGCCGCCGTACGTCGGGTCGCACATCCGGTCGAAGCCCTTGCCCTCGTCGTTGTCGATCTGGGTGCTGGAGCCGTCCGACTCACCCGGGGGCTTGATCCAGACGTACGCGTCGATGCCGGAGGCCGGCGCCGAGCGGGGCCGCTCGCCGAGGCCGGCGCCGCTCTGGTTGCACCAGTTGCCGAGGTGGATCCGGCGGTCGATGCGGGAGCCGTCGACCTGCTGGTCGAGGGTGCCGGAGGTGACCGGACCCGTCGGCCGGTTGGCGCCGCCCCAGCCGTTGCGGGACGTGTCGATCAGCATCCCGATACTGCTGGGGAAGCCGGCCTGGATCAGCCGCTGCCGGAACGCCTGGGCGAAGGACTGCTCGTCCACGTACCGGTTCCAGTCGATCCACTTCGACTGGCGGTTCTGCTCGGTCACGGTGAGGTAGGGCTCCACGGTGGCCGAGTAGTTGGCGGTGTTGGTGATGAAGCCGTGCACGTTGTTGACCGTGCTACCGGAGGCGCGGGCGGCCTGGGCGAGCAGGTCGGCCGTGGGGCCGAAGTTGTCGTCCCAACCGATCCAGCCGTGGTGGCCGGCGTCGACGTAGTTGTAGACGTTCGGGATGGCGCCCAGCTTGGCCAGGGCGTACCCGACGCCGTTCACGTAGTTGCCGTTGGCCTTCATGGTGTCGCACTGCGGGGTCGCCGTCGCCCGGCTGCCGGTGTTGGTCACCAGGTTCGGCAGCGAGTCGATTTCGATGATCGCGATGATCCGCAGGTTCCGGTACTTCGAGTCGCTCATGATCGCGGCGATCGGGTCGATGTACTCGCTCTTGTACCGGGGCAGGTCGTCCGGGCCGAGTTCGCCGTTGGAGGCGAGCGCGGCGCAGTCCCGGCCGGGCAGGTTGTAGATGACGAACTGGATGTAGCCCGCGCCCTGCGCGAGCGCCTCGTCCAGGTGGTCACGTACGCCCATCGGGCCGTTGGAGCTGCTGTCCGGCGTGCCCTCGATCGCGGCGATCCGGTCGATCCAGACACCGGTCGGGTTGTTGGAGACGCGGTTGCCGCCCGAGACGGACTCCGCCTTGGCCTTCCACTCCGGGTTCACGTAACCGCGGGCCCCGACGTACGGGTTGTCGACCCGCTGGCCGCCGCCCGGCGGGGTGGTCGGGGGCGTCGTCGGCGGAGTGGTGGGCGGGGTGGTCGGCGGACGGGTGGTCGGCCCGCCGGTCGGCGGCGTGGTCGGGGTACCGCCATTGCAGGTCGTCCCGTTGATCGTGAACGACGTGGGGTTGGGGTTGCTGCCGCTCCACGAGCCGTTGAAACCGATGCTGGTGGAGGCGCCGGTGGCGAGCGAGCCGTTGTAGGAGAGGCTCTGCGCGGTCACCTGGCTGCCGGACTGGCTCCACGTGGCCGACCAGCCCTGCTGCAGCCGCTGGCTGCTGTTCGGGAAGGTGAAGCCGAGGGTCCAGCCGTTCAGCGGGTCACCGACGTTCCGGATGGTGATGTTGGCGGTGAAGCCGCCCTGCCACTGGTTGGTGCTGTACGTCACGCTGCACTGGGTCGCCGCGTGCGCGGTGGTGACCGGGATGGTGACGAGACCGGCGGCCACCAGCGCGCTCGCGCCCGCCAGCGCAAGCGCCTTGCGCCGGCCGGACAACCTGATCGGTAAATTCATGCCACTGAACTCCTTGGGCCAGCCGGGTCCATCGGGAACGGTGCCCGGCGCGGCGGCCTGACGGGCGCCGGTCGTGGGACCGGCCGTAGGCGCCGTGGGGAAACTGCGGGTTGCCCGGCCCGGTCGGGCTGAGGTGCGGGTGGTGGTGCGGCCGTCCGGGACGGCCGGTGTGGACGCCGTCCGGCGAACCGGATGCCCTCGACGTCGGCTGCGCGGTGTGGCTCCCCTCACAGCGTGGGTGAATTCTTGCATGGGAGCGCTTCCATCACAACACCCGGATACTCATCCCCGCCGATCCGTTGCCCCGCCGGACGTTCCCCTCCGGACGGAGGAAAGCCCTGGCCACGCCCGACTGAGGGCGATGACCAGGGCTTCGTTTCCGGCGGCCGGCGCGGGCCGCGGCTCAGTGTCCGGCGTCGACCGACCGGACGATGTCGGCCGCCTGCTGCTCCCACTGCGCGTACGCGAACGGGTACGCCGAGACCTGCACGCTCTGCGCGGCGTCGGTCAGCGGCATGTCCTGCCAGCCGTGGACCCGCTCCAGCCCGTCGAAGAACGCCCGCGAGGCGTACTCCGGGTTCGTGACCTGCTCCGGCGTACCCCAGCCCGAGCTGGGGCGCTGCTGGAAGAGGCCCAGCGAGTCGTGGTCGTTCTGCGCGCCCAGGTGGCCGAGGTTGTTCAACTTCGACTCCTGCAGGCTGGTGGCCACCCCGATCACCGCGGCCCGCTCCGGCAGGCCCATCTTCCGCGCGGTGTGCACGATGGTACGGGCGTTGTCGAGTTGCTCCGGCGAGATCGGCGTGCTCGACTGCGCGCCCTGCGTCCCGTACGGGATCAGCTGCTCCATCTTCGGCGCGGCACCGTCGTCCGAGGAGTTCCCGCCGTCGTCGTTCGCGGCGGGCGCGGCCGGGGCGGCCGGGGCGACGGGGGCCGCCTGCGGGGCCGGCGCGGCGGCGGACGGCGCCGGCGCGTCGAGCACGCCCGGTCCGGCCGCGACACCGCCGACGAAGGCCAGCCCGGCGACGAGCAGCGCGCCCTTGCGCAGGCCGGTACGTGCGGCCAGCCGACGGACGCTCTCCCCGTCGACCCGCGCCACCGCCTGCCGCGTGGTGCGCGCCGCGCCCGCGGCGTGCTCGGCCACCTGCCGTCCGGCGATGCGGACCTGGTCGCCGAGCCGGTACGCACCGACCTCGGCCCGCCGGCGCGAAGCCTGCTCGCGCGAAGCCTGCCGGGAAGAGGTCTGCTGGGACGAAGTCTGTTGGGGAGTGATGGCCGGGAGCCATCGGGCGAAGGAGACCTTCACGATGGTTGCCCTCTCGTCAGAGATATCAGCGTCAGGAATAGCCGGGGTCGGGGGATGTCCGGCCCCGGGATCTCGGCGGCGGCGACATCGAGCGGGGGGAAATCCAGCGTCGGGATGTCGAGCGTTGCCGGACGCGCCGGCCGCCGGGGTACCGGGCCCCGCCCGCACCGGCTCACCGGGGAGCGCCGGACGGCGAGCGACGCGCGACCGCCGGACGGCGAGCGACGCGCGACCGCCGGACGCGCGAGCGCCACCGGCACTTCCGGCGGGCGCCAACACCTCGGGGACCACCGTTCGGGTGGAGACCAACCGCCTCCGGCACCCGGGTTACCAAGATTCCAACCAGCCGGGTGTGTCGGTAATTCCGGACTTGCCGGGTGACCGGCCGCCGGCCACTCCCGCAGCGGGCCCTTGAGCTGTCGCACCGTGCCGTCACCTGAACGTCCGGGGCGTTATCGGTGTCGGGCAGCGCCTCTGGTGTTCAGGCGACGGCTGGTGGCGGGGCGCGGTCCGGGCTTGTGGGCTGGTGTGGTCTCGCGCTGGTTGGCCACTTCCACTGTGGCCGGGACAGGCGCTCGTGAAGTACACACTCGCCACTAGGACCCCATCCGATTCGGACGGGACGTGGGCGCCTAATCCGGACATCCGTTGAAGGGGCGAAACCGGCGGCTACGTCCGGCACGACCGGGCCGAAGCTCCGGCCATTGGGGAAACCCGCCGGAAAATCGTGACCGTCGGCACCAGTGTGACCGGCGTTGCCGGACGGGACAGAATGAATGCCAAGACGTCAATTTCCGGGCTGGTCGTAACGGGGCGGCCGACGGGAACGAAAACCGTCGTTATCACCCGGCGCCCGCCCGTCCGCCCGATAGGGCCCCGCGGTGCCGGTACCGCCCGCCCGGCCCGATAGCACGACTCACCTCCCTAAGCCGGCAATTCATAAAAGCTTCGATAATGCGACCAAAGCTCGCAACGCGTCCTAATGTCGGTCGTGGCCCGGCTTCCGCCGAGCGAAGGCAACAGGGATCGGAGTGACACAAGTCATGTCTAAGAAGTTCTTCGGCAAGGTTGTCGTTGGCGCCGCGCTCGGCGGCGTCTCCCTGCTCGTCTGTTCTCCCGGAATCGCGATGGCGGACAACGGTCCGCACAAAGCGGATGGGAAATACGAAGAGGGACGAATTCTCAGCAAACCGCACGTGGTGAAGAGCGGCGACGAGGCGAAGATCATCGAGATCTGCAAGTCACCGCAGGACTACCCGTGGGTCGCGTCCAAGATCACCGGCAAGCTCCAGCTGAAACCGGTGGACGACGCGGAGAAGGACGGCGGCTGGGCCAAGGAAGAGTCCGACAAAAAGGACTACAAGTCTGAGGAAGACTACCAAAGCTACAAGAAGGACAAAGACTACAAGAAGGACAAGGACTACCAGGAATACCAGAAGGACAAGGTCTACAAGAACGACAAGGAATACCAGGACTACAAGGATTACAAGGACTACCAGGAGTACCGGAAGTACAAGGAGGAGAAGTCCTCCGAGGAGCACGCCGCCCCGAGCGGGACGGCGACCGGTGACAGCCACGCGAAGACCGAGTCGCACGCGCCGGGCGAGTCGGAGAAGGCCCCGAACGGACAGCAGCCCGGCGAGGAAAAGGCCCCCGAGAAGAAGGCTCCCGAAAAGGCGCCCATGTCCGGTTCCGGCGGGGGCGTGATCGTCCAGGACTTCGCCTACTCGGAGGACTCGAGCAGCGGCTACGAGCACGAGGAGTGGGGCGCCAAGGACGACAAGGGCAAGAAGGACGACAAGGCCAAGGACGACAAGAGCGGCAGCGACTGGGACGCCAAGGGTGACGACGCCAAGAAGGACGAAAAGACCTACGGCGACAGCAAGAAGGACGACCAGGGCTGGGACGCCAAGAAGGACGAAGAAGGCAAGAAAGACGACAAAAAGGCCTACGACGACAAGGCCGAGAAGGACGACAAGGCCAAGGACGACAAGGCCTACGGCGACAGCACCAAGGACGAGAAGAGCTGGGACGCCAAGGGCGACGACGCCAAGAAGGACGAAAAAGCCTACGGCGACAGCAAGAAGGACGACCAGGGCTGGGACGCCAAGAAGGACGAAGAAGGCAAGAAAGACGACAAAAAGGCCTACGACGACAAGGCCG
>NZ_JBFAPK010000059.1:34948-36362 GCF_040676675.1 Micromonospora sp. NPDC049559
GAAGGACGACAAGGCCAAGGACGACAAGGCCTACGGCGACAGCACCAAGGACGAGAAGAGCTGGGACGCCAAGGGCGACGACGCCAAGAAGGACGAGGAAAAGGGCAAGGGCTACGAGGGCAAGGGCTACGAGGGTTACGGCGAGGAGTACGTCTACGCCACGACCGTGAAGATCGATAAGCACGCCAAGCCCGGCGAGTACGAGCTCAAGGGTTCCTGCGGCACCGGCAAGCTGGTCATCGTACCGACCGGCTCGGTCAACGGCGGCGACGGCGGCGTGGCGGGTACCGGCCTCGACGGCGGCCTCGCGGCCGGCGGCGTCGGCATGCTCGGCGCGGCCGCGCTCGGCGGCCTCTTCCTGATGCGGCGGCCTCGGACCGATGGCCCGCTCGCCTGAGGCGGCGACGAGAGGGGCCGGCGGCCGTCACGGATCTCCGTGGCGCGCCGCCGGCACCGGCCTCGTTGCCGTGCTGGCCCTCCTGGGCGCCGGTCTGATCGGCGCCTCGTTGAAGCAACCACCATCGCTGCGCCCGCCCCAGCCCGTCGCGGAGGCGGCGCCACCCGAGCTGGAACCGGCGACCGACCCCTCCCCGCTCAGCGCCGAGCCAGGGACCCCGCCCTCCCCCTCCGCCACCGCCATCCCCGGTCCGGTCGGGCGGTCCCGGTCCGAGCCGACCGACATCAGCATCCCGAAGATCGGGGTTGCCGCGAAGATCATCTCGCTGGGCGTCAACGCGGACGGCACCATACAGGTACCGCCGCTGGAGCGGGCGCAGCTCGCCGGCTGGTACCAGCCGGGCCCCAGTCCGGGGGAGGTCGGCAACTCGGTCATCGTGGGGCACGTCGACTCGTACGCGATCGGCCCCGCGGTCTTCTTCCGGCTCGGCGAACTGAAGCCCGGCGACACCGTGCTGGTGACCCGCAAGGATCGTACGGTGGTCCGGTTCCGGGTCGACGGGGTGAAGGCGTTCCCCAAGACGGCCTTCCCGACCGAGCAGGTCTACGGCGCGTCCGAGCAGCCCAGCCTGCGCCTGGTGACCTGCGGCGGCAAGTTCAACGAGAAGACCCGCAGCTACCCCGACAACATCATCGTGTTCGCGACGCTCATCCCCTGAGCCCGCGTGGCTCGCGCGAGAGCCGACGAGCCCCGGCCCGGCACCGCCCGCCGGGGCTCGCGGCCGTCCGGCCCAGCAGGGTCACCCGGACGGGTGGGAGCCCGGCACCCCACCGCGGCCGCCCGCGGCCCGGCAGCCCCGGCCGGCAGGCCCACCACGCCCACCGCCGGACACGGCCCGGCGGCCCGGCCGGTCGGCCTGCCATGGTGCTGGTCTGCCCGCGCGACTTCTCCAACGAACCGGTCGGCGCGCTGCTCGACGTACGCAAGCAACTGCTGGTGCTGCGCCGTCAGCTGGCC
>NZ_JBFAPK010000060.1:0-36158 GCF_040676675.1 Micromonospora sp. NPDC049559
TGACCTGGTCCACGACGCCTGGTGACCACCGAGCCAACAGAACTGACCGGCCCGGGCCGGGTTCCCCACCGCGGGGAACCCGGCCCGGGCCTTTTGCGCGCGTGCGACCGGCCCTCGATCGACGTCCCCGCCGAGGCGGCACCGTACGCCTCGAGTGGGCCGAGTTCGGCCCGAGCCGAGCCGCTACCGGCCACCGCATTTACAATTGTCGTTTCACTCGTTTGACGTGGCCGCGCCGACGGCTCGCCGGTACGGGTCACGTGGATCCACGGCGCGGGCCACGCGGAACTCGACGGGACGGTGCGCATGCGGGACTCCCTGCCGGAGCAGCTCTATCTTCTGGGGTGCAGGTTGGACGCCGAGCGGTTGCCCGACCGGCACCGGGTCGGGTTGGTGGTACGCGCGGGTGCCCTGACCGAGCTGCTGCGGTACGGGCGGCTGACCGACGAGTACGGCGCGCCCCGGATCCGCGACGAGCGGCCGGTGGGTGACCCGCTGCTGGACGGCATCCTGGGGGAGTTGCTCGTCAGCGGCCGGTGGAGTTGGCGGCGCTGGATCGACCTGCACTGGTCGCAGACGCTGGCGGCGGTGCAGGAGCGGCTGCGCGCCGACGGGGTGATCACGGTACGACGCCGGCCGCTGCTGGCGGACCGGATCGCGGTGGCGGACCGGCAGGCGGTGGAGCTGCTGCGCCGGCGCGTGGTGGCGGTGCTCGGCGGGGCGGCGAACGTCCCGGCTGACGCCGCGTCACCGGGGGTGAGCGGCGAGGCCGCGGCACCGGGCCCGGGGGGCGAGGGCGCTCACGCCGAGGTGGGAGTGACGCTGGCGCTGGCGGCGTTGAGCGGCGCCGGGGAGCTGCGTACGGTTCTGTCGCGGCGGGAGCGCTGGGCGTACCGGGGGCGGATCCGGGAGCTGATCGGTCAGGTCGGTCCGCCGGCGCGGGCGCTGCGCAAGGAGATCGTGCTGCTCAACGCGGCGCGCGGCGGGGCGTGACCCGCACGGATACCTCCGATGATGCCGGCCGGTTCGTTGCCTGCGCGTGAGGGCCTGCCGTCGACGGCGACCTTTCCGTCGGCCCCTCGATCCCGCTGCTGAGCGGTTGATACGCCGGACGTGCCCTTTCGTCGTGCCCGCCGACGATCGTCGATGGCGAGCCTTGACGGCGCGATACATCCGATGTTAACTCCGTATCACAGATGTGAGTCGATGGTTATCTCGACGTAGTCGCGAGGGTGCGGCACGCGTTCGGCTGGGGGATCTGCCCCGGCACGCGAGCCGGGCACCGTAACCGCCGGTGATCGTTCACAGCTGGCCGACGGCAGCACAGCGGTGCGAAGGGAGTACCGACCGATGAGGTACAGACGTCTCGCGGCAGCCCTCCTACTGGTCACGGGCCTGGCGGTGGCCGACGCCCAGGTCGCCCAGGCGGCCCCCGGCGACCAGGCGTTCAACTCGGCGACCGGGGCGCTGAACGTGAACTACGCGGGATACCTGAGCAAGCACGACGTCGTCTACAACCGGCCGAACACCAACCCGGACTACGGGCTGACCGTGGGCAACGGCCGGGTCGGCGCGATGGTCTGGAACAACAACGGGCTGACCATGCAGGTCTCCAACGTCGACGGCGCCGAGCAGAGCGCGTACGCCGCCGGCCTGGTCAACCTCTACTCGAACCCGGGCATGGACACCGGCTACTCGTCGTACCAGCAGCGGCTGTCGCTCTACGACGGCACGCTGACCACGAAGTACGACTCGAACCGGACCGTCACCATCATGGGTTCGCCCAACTCCGAGGTGCTCGGCATCCACGTCGACGACACCCGGGGCAACGTCTCCAGCGTGGCCCTCGAACTGAGCCTCTGGGACCTCAACTCGGTGACCAACGTGGCCGACGTACCGAACCTCGACACCTGGCGGACCTCCTCCACCTTCGCCGACTCGACCGGCATCGGCATCAGCCGGGGCCAGGCCGATCCGAACCGGTTCGGGTACACGATGGCGGCGACCGTCGAGGGCGCCAGCTACACCGCGCAGACGGTGAACTCCACCCGGGTACGCCTGAACATCACGCCCTCGTCGAGCTACACCATCTGGCTCGCGGTCGCCAGCCGGATCAACGCCCCGGGCAACAACTCCGTCGACCAGGCCCGGACGTTGCTGAACAGCGCGAAGAGCACGGGCTACGCCACCACGCTCAACAACTTCCGCAACTGGTGGCACGCCTTCTGGGCCAGGTCGTTCGTGCAGTACTCCAACGCCACCGGCGACGCCGACTACGTGGAGAACGTCTACTACCTCAGCACGTACATGATCGCGGCCGGCGGGTACGGCAACTACCCGTTCCACTTCATCAACGGCGTGTTCCGGGCCACCGCGGACAACACCAAGTGGAGCAACGCCTACTGGTACTGGAACCAGCGCGACGTCTACAACTCGTTCCTGGCCAGCAACCACGCCGACCTGATGAACGGGTTCAACCGGCTCTACAGCCGCAACTTCAACGCGTTGAAGTCCTACACCCAGACCCGCTACGGCATTGACGGCATCTGGGTACCCGAGACGATGGGCTGGGACGGCAACGCCCGCGGGACGGTCAACAGCGAGTACACGCAGGACATCTACTCCACCGGCACCGAGGCCGCGTACAACATGTACCTGCAGTACCGCTACACCAACGACAGCGCCTACCTGAGCGGGACCGCGTACCCGTTCATGCGCGAGGTGGTGAAGTTCTACGCGAAGAAGTTCTCGTTCGACTCCGCCACCGGCAAGTACTACATGGCCACGTCGAACGCCCACGAGACGTACTGGGACGTGCGCAACGCGATCACCGACCTGGCCGCGGTGCGGCTGCTCTTCCCGATCGCCATCGCCACCAGCCAGAGCCTCGGGCTCGACGCCGGCCTGCGCGCGGAGTGGCAGAACGTGCTGAACAACCTGGTCGCGTACCCGACCGACGGGCAGCGGTACCTGCCGCACCAGCCGCCGATCGCGCAGACCCGCAACGGCGAGAACGTCGCCGCCGAGCTGATCTGGCCGTACGACCTGACCGGCATCGGCGCCCCGGACCAGGCGATGGCGGCCGCCACCTGGAACGCCCGGCCGTTCCCGTACGGCAACGTCTGGGCGAACGACGCGATCCAGGCGGCCCGGCTGGGCCTGGGCGACCAGACGTTCCAGGGCCTGAAGACGATGCTGCAGAAGTACCAGAACTACCCGAACGGCTTCACCAGCAACACCAACGGCGTCTTCGAGTACCACGGGGTCAACCTGGCCGCGCTCAACGAGTCGCTGCTGCAGTCGTACAACGACAAGATCCGCGTCTTCCCGGCGGTGCCCGGCGACAGCAGCTTCAACACGAAGTTCACCCTGCTGGCCAAGGACGGCTTCCAGGTCAGTTCGGAGCGCGAGGCGGGTGAGATCAAGTACGTCGGGGTGAAGAGCCTGCACGGCAAGACGGCGCGGGTGGTGAACCCGTGGGGCACCCAGCAGGTGCGGGTCCGGCGGGTGTCGGACAACGCGGTCCTGCTGACCAGTTCCAGCGCCGAGTTCACCTTCGCCACGGCCGCCAACACGGTCTACGTGGTGGAGCGCACGGCCAAGCCGCTCAGCGCGTACGCCTCGACCCAGCTGACCGGTACGGCGAACCAGGGCCCGAAGAGCCTCGCCGGCACCTCCTCGCGGCTGGGGATCGCGGCCGGCGGCACCGCCACGACCGTCAGCCTGCGGTCGCACGCCAACAACCTGCTGGTGGCCGCCGACAACGCCGGGGCCGCGCCGCTGATCGCGAAGAACCAGGCGATCGGTTCGTGGGAGCAGTTCGAGCAGATCGATGTGGGCAACGGCAACATCGCGCTGCGGGCCCGGGTGAACGGGAAGATCGTGAGCGCGGACAACGCGGGCGCCGCGCCGCTGATCGCCAACCGCGACTCGGTCGGCCCGTGGGAGACGTTCCGGCTGGTCCGCAACGGTGACGGCAGCATCGCGCTGCTCGCCCAGGCGAACAACAAGTACGTCTGCGCCGACAACGGCGGGGCCGCCCCGCTGATCGCGAACCGGGACGCGGTCGGCCCGTGGGAGTCCTTCGACGTGATCAACAGCTGATCGTCCGCCCGGTGGGTGCCGGCCCGTAGCCTCTTCCCCGCTCGGGCCGGTACCCATCCACCCCGGCCGCCGCCACGGGCGGCCACGGATCGCGGAGGCGCCGGTACGCCGACCCGGCGCCTCCGTTCCGTTTCGTCAGCGGGTGCGGGGGATGGGACCGGCGGGCACCGGCGTGGGCGCGCCGACCGGGTCCACGTCGACCACCGGCTGGGTGAACTGGGCGTGGTAGAGGCGGTGGTACGCCCCCTCGGCCGCGAGCAGGGCGTCGTGCGTGCCCTGCTCGACGATGCGGCCGTTCTCCATCACCAGGATCAGGTCGGCGTCCCGGATGGTCGACAGCCGGTGGGCGATCACGAAGCTGGTCCGGTCGGAGCGCAGCGCCGCCATCGCCCGCTGGAGCAGCACCTCGGTGCGGGTGTCGACGGAGCTGGTCGCCTCGTCCAGGATCAGCAGCGACGGGTCGGACAGGAACGCCCGGGCGATGGTGATCAGCTGTTTCTCGCCCGCGCTGACGTTGCTCCCCTCCTCGTCGATGACGGTGTCGTACCCGTCGGGCAGGCTGCGGACGAACCGGTCGACGAAGGTCGCCCGGGCCGCCGCCAGGATCTGCTCCTCGGTCGCCTCCGGATTGCCGTAGGCGATGTTGTCGCGGATGGTGCCGCCGAACAGCCAGGTGTCCTGCAGCACCATGCCGATCCGGCCGCGCAGTTCGGCCCGGGGCAGCGCGGTGATGTCGACCCCGTCGAGGGTGATCCGTCCGGCGTCCAGCTCGTAGAAGCGCATGACCAGGTTGACCAGGGTGGTCTTGCCGGCGCCGGTCGGGCCGACGATCGCCACCGTGTGGCCCGGCTCCGCCACCAGCGACAGGTCCTCGATCAGCGGCTTCTCCGGGGTGTACCGGAAGGAGACGTGCTCGAACTCGACCCGGCCGTGCCGCTCGGTGATCCGGGCCGGCTCGGCCGGGTCCGGGGTCTGCTCGTCGGCGTCGAGGACCGCGAAGACCCGCTCGGCCGACGCGACGCCGGACTGCAACAGGTTCGCCATCGAGGCGACCTGGGTCAGCGGCTGGGTGAACTGGCGGGAGTACTGGATGAAGGCCTGCACGTCGCCGAGGCTCATCGCGCCGGAGGCCACGCGCAGCCCGCCGACGACGGCGATCACCACGTAGCTCAGGTTCCCGATGAACATCATCGACGGCATGATGATGCCGGAGATGAACTGCGCGCCGAAGCTCGCCTTGAACAGTTGGTCGTTCTTCTCGGCGAAGGCCGCCTCCACCTCGCGGTGCCGGCCGAAGACCTTGACCAGCTCGTGCCCGGTGAACGCCTCCTCGATCTGGCTGTTCAACGCGCCGGTGTGTGCCCACTGCGCCATGAACTGCTTCTGCGAGCGCTTGGCGATCTGCTTGGTGACCAGCACCGACACCGGTACCGCCACCAGGGCGATCACCGCGAGCAGCGGTGAGATGACGAACATGGCGACGAGCACGCCGACCACGGTCAGCAGCGAGGTGAGCAGCTGACTGAGGGTCTGCTGCAGGCTCTGCGAGATGTTGTCGATGTCGTTGGTGACCCGGCTCAGCAGCTCGCCGCGGGGTTGGTTGTCGAAGTACGGCAGCGGCAGCCGGTTGAGCTTGTCCTCGACGTCGGAGCGCAGTCGCAGGATCGTGCGCTGCACCGCGCCGTTGAGGATGTAGCCCTGCAGCCAGCCGAGCACGCTCGCCACCAGGTACAGGCCGAGCGCGAGCAGCAGGACGTGGCCGAGGCGGGTGAAGTCGATGCCCACGCCCGGCACCACGGACATGTGCGCCAGCAGGTCGGCGAAGCCGTCGTTGCCGGCGGCGCGGGCCGCGGCGACCGCCTGGTCCAGGGTGATGCCCGGCGGCAGCTGCTTGCCGATCACACCGGCGAAGATGATGTCGGTGGCGTGACCGAGGATCTTCGGACCGACGACGCTGAGGCCGACGCTGCCGACCGCGAGCACGACGACGGCCAGCAGGTGTGCCCGCTGCGGCCGGAGCCGGCCGAGCAGGCGGCGTGCCGACGGGCCGAAGTCCAGCGACTTCTCGGCCGGCATGCCGGCGCCCATCCAGGGCGGTCCGCCCCCGCGTTGCCCGGCCGCGGGCAGGCGCCGCGGCGCGGCGGTGGTCTTCGTCTCCGTCATCGCTGCTCCCCGTGTCTGGTCCGGTACCGCCCGGTCGCTCGTGCCGTGGCCGCTCATGCCATCGCCGCCTCGGTGAGCTGGGACGCCACGATCTCGGCGTACGTGGGGCAGCTTTCCAGCAGCTCCGCGTGGCGCCCGATGCCGACGACCGCCCCGTCGTCGAGCACGATGATCTGGTCCGCGTTCATGATCGTCGAGACCCGCTGGGCCACGATCAGTACCGCCGCGTCCGCGACGACCGGGCGCAGGGCGGCGCGCAGCCGGGCGTCGGTACCGAGGTCGAGCGCGGAGAACGAGTCGTCGAAGAGGTAGATCTCCGGTCGCCGTACCAGGGCACGGGCGATCGCGAGGCGCTGGCGCTGGCCGCCGGAGACGTTGGTGCCGCCCTGGGCGATCGGGGACTGCAGCCCCTCGGGCATCTGCTCGACGAAGTCGCGGGCCTGGGCGATCTCCAGGAACTGCCACAGTTCCTCGTCGGTGGCGTCCGGGTTGCCGTAGCGCAGGTTGCTGGCGACCGTGCCGGAGAAGAGGTACGGCCGTTGCGGCACCAGGCCGATCTTGCTCCAGAGCAGGTCCGGGTCGAGTTCGCGTACGTCCACCCCGTCGACCAGCACGGCTCCGCCGGTGGCGTCGAAGAGCCGCGGGATCAGCGAGAGCAGGGTGGTCTTGCCCGCACCGGTGCTACCGATGATCGCCGTGGTCTGCCCGGCGCGGGCCCGGAACGAGATGTCCCGCAGCACCGGCGCGGCGGCGCCCGGGTACTGGAAGTGCACGTTGCGCAGTTCCAACTCGCCGTGCAGGGGCGCCTCGGTCATCCCCTCGGCGGGCGGGACCACCGAGGGCTCGGTCTCCAGCACCTCGACGATCCGCTCGGAGCAGACCGCCGCGCGCGGCACCATGATCAGCATGAAGGTCGCCATCATGACGGACATCAGGATCTGCATGAGGTAGCTCAGGAAGGCGGTCAGCGCGCCGATCTGGATCTGTCCCTGGTCGACCCGGCCCGCGCCGAACCAGAGCACCGCCACGCTGGAGGCGTTGAGCACCAGCATGACGACCGGGAAGATCAGCGCCATCAGCCGGCCGGTGTACAGGGCCGCCTCGGTCAGCTCCGTGTTCGCCTTGGCGAAGCGCCTGGTCTCGTACGGTTCCCGGACGAACGCCCGGACCACCCGGATGCCGGCGATCTGCTCGCGCAGCACCCGGTTGACGGTGTCGATGCGGGTCTGCATCCGCCGGAACCCGGGCACCATCCGGCGGATGACCAGGCCGATCGCGAGCGCCAGCGCGGGCACGCTGACCAGCATCAGCCAGGAGAGTCCGACGTCCTCGCGCAGCGCCATCACCACGCCGCCGACGCACATGATCGGCGCGGCGACGAGCATGGTGCAGGTCATCACGACGAGCATCTGCACCTGTTGCACGTCGTTGGTGTTGCGGGTGATCAGCGAGGGGGCGCCGAACTGGCCGACCTCGCGGGCGGAGAAGCCGACGACCCGGTGGAAGATCGCGGAGCGTACGTCGCGGCCGAAGCCCATGGCGGTACGGGCGCCCAGGTAGACCGCGGCGATGGAGCAGGCGATCTGCACCGCGCTGACCAGCAGCATCCAGCCGCCCGTACGCACGATGTAGCCGGTGTCACCGCGGGCGATGCCCTGGTCGATGATGTCGGCGTTGAGGCTCGGCAGGTAGAGCGAGGCCATCGTGCCGACCAGTTGGAGCAGCACCACGGCTGTCAACGGGCCGCGGTAGTTCCGCAGGTAGGTGCGTAAGAGTCGGGTCAGCATCGAGAGTCCCCCGATTCGGATGGGTCGGTCTCGCCGGTCTGGCGGAGTTCGTGGTCGGACTGGTCCGGGTGGTCGTGTCGTACGCCGTCGAGCAGCACCGCGACGATGCCCTCCGGGGTGAGCAGGCCGCCCTCGGTGAGCAGCGGGTGCGAGGCGGAGAACATCAACATCCGCAGCAGCCGGGCCACCTCGTCGAGGGGGTAGCGGAACAGGTCGCGGTCGGGCTCCAGCAGCCGCATGGTCTCGGCGTGGATCTTCTCGTTCGTCTCCCGGCTGGCGGCCCGGGCCGCGTCCACGTTCTTCGGCGGGCCGTGCATCCGGACCGCGATGAGCAGGTTGACGACCATGATCAGCCGCCGCTGCATGATGCTGGTGAGCGCGGTCAGGCGTTCGCGCAGCGGGAGGGTGAGATCCACCCGGGCGATCTCGGCCAGCGTGGGGGCGGGGTCGAGGGCGGCCTCGACCGCCGCCTGGATCAGCGACTCCTTGTCCGGGAAGACCCGGAAGATGGTGCCCTCGGCGACGCCGGCGGCCTCGGCGATCTGCCGCGTGGTCACCTTGGTCCCGTGCGCGCTGACCAGCGGCAGCGTGGCGGCGATCAGCGCCGCCCGGCGCTGGTCGGGCGGCAGCGGGCGGGCCCGTCCGCCGCCGGAGGGCGCGGCCGCCGGCCCGGTCGGGTCGTCGTCGGATGGTGTCTCGTGCACGGCGGGAACAGTAACTGAGTGAGTCACTCACTCACAAACGAATTTCCGATGTTTCCCGCGTGGATCATGGAGTCGTGGTCGAGATTCTGCCTGTTTTGCTCCTTTTATCCCAGCCACAACTCCTTGATCGACGCGGGAGTGTGGGGGGGAGGGGCGGCGTGGGGAACGGGGCGTGGGTGAGGCGGGAGCTGGGTACGGGGGACGGCAGGTCTCGATGCCCGTCCATCGTCACGCAAGGGAGAAGACATGCGCATCGGCTACTTCCTGTCCAGCGAGGAGTACTCCCCGGCGGAGCTGCTGGAGCAGGCGCGCGGCGCCGAGCAGGCCGGCTTCTCGGCGTTGTGGATCTCCGACCACTACCACCCCTGGGTCGACGCCCAGGGCGAGAGCGCCTTCGTCTGGTCGATGATCGGGGCGCTCAGCCAGGTCTGCCGGCTGCCGGTGACCACGGCGGTGACCTGCCCCACCGTACGCATCCATCCGGCCGTCGTCGCCCAGGCGGCGGCGACCAGCGCGGTGCTGCACTCCGGTCGCTTCCGCCTTGGCGTGGGCAGCGGCGAGGCGCTCAACGAGCACATCTTCGGCGACCCCTGGCCCAGCGCGGACGTGCGGCTGGAGATGCTGGAGGAGGCGGTCGAGGTGATGCGCGAGCTGTGGCGGGGCGACTTCGTCACCCACCACGGCAAGCACTACACCGTGGAGAACGCCCGCATCTACACGCTGCCGGAGACCCCGCCCGAGATCTACGTCTCCGGGTTCGGGCCCCGCGCCATCGACCTGGCGGCCCGCATCGGCGACGGCTACGTCAGCACGATGCCCGACGGCGACATGGTCAAGCGCTTCCGCGACGGCGGCGGCGGTGACAAGATCTGCCAGGCCGGCTTCAAGGCCGCCTTCGCGGCCAGCGCCGACGAGGGCGCGAAGATCGCGTACGAGCGGTGGCCGAACGCCGGAGTCCCCGGGGAACTGTCCCAGGTGCTGCCCTCGCCCCGGCACTTCGAGCAGGCGTCCGAGCTGGTCACCGAGGAGATGGTCCGCAAGGCGTTCGTCTGCGGCAACGACCCGGACGAGCACCTGGAGATGATCGACAAGTACGCGCGGGCCGGCTTCGACGAGATCTACGTGGCCAACACCGGGCCGCACTACCAGGGGCTGTTCGACCTGTACGCCAAGCACGTCCTGCCCGCCCTCGACCGGGAGGCGTCGTGACCAGTCGCATCGCACAGTGGACGCTCGACGTCCGGGACGTCGAGCGGATGGCCGAATTCTGGTCGGCCGTGCTCGGCTACCGGATCGACCAGGGCGACGACGGCTCCGCGAAGCTCTACCCGCCGGCCGACGCCCCGGCCGGGACGCCGACCGTCTGGCTCCAGCACGCCGAGACGCCCAAGCGGGGCAAGAACCGTAACCACCCGGACCTGAACGTGACCGGCGACGACCCGGACCGCGAGGTCGAGCGCCTGCTCGCGCTCGGGGCGCGGCACGTGGACGTGGGGCAGACCGAACGGGACCCGTTCGTCGTCCTCGCCGATCCGGAGGGCAACGAGTTCTGCGTGCTGCGCGAGCCCGTGCGGGGTGGCCCGGAGACCGCCTGAACGGCCGGTGACCTGTGGCGCTGCCGGAAACCGGACAGTTGGACCGGCCGGTTATCGATAGAATTCGATCGATAGATAATCGGGCCGCACCGGCGCCGCGCCGAGGCAGGCGTCGCGAAGGAAGGACGGTCGTCGAGTGGAACCATCCCCCTCGGACGTGCTCGCGGGTCAGGCGGTATACAACCGGTGGGTGCTCGCCGGTTACGACATCGGCGTACTGGGCCTGTCCTGCCGGCTGGTCTGGCGCTGCCCGAAGGCGTACCAGCTCGCCAACTACCAGCGCAACGTCGGGGAACGGCACCTCGAACTCGGCACCGGTACGGCGTACTTCCTGGACCACTGCGCCTTCCCGACCCAACGGCCCGAGGTGACCCTCGTCGACCTCAACCCCACGGTGCTGCGGGTCGGCGCCGCCCGCATCGCCCGTTACCGGCCCGGCGCGGTGCGGGCGGACGTGCTCCAGCCGCTGCCGTTCGGCACCGGTCAGCTCGCCGAGGCCGGCGGGTACGACTCGGTCGGGATGAACTTCCTGCTGCACTGCGTGCCGGGCACGTGGGCGCGCAAGGGGCAGGTCTTCGCCAACGCGGCGGCGGCGCTGCGGCCGGGCGGGCGGCTCTTCGGCAGCACCATCCTCGGCGCCGGCGTCGCGATCACCCCGCTCGCCCGCCGGCTGATGCGCCTCTACAACTCCCGCGGCATCTTCCACAACAGTCAGGACGACCTCGACGGGCTGCGCGAGCAGATCGACCGGCACTTCCCCCACGCGCGGGTGACGGTACGCGGCTGCGTCGCCGTCTTCGAGGCGAGTGACGCCCCGCTGCCGGCTCGGGCGGACCAACCGGCGCGGTAGTGGCAGGATCGGTGCCACGGCGAGCCGAGGGGAGCGGGAGCGGATGCGGGTGCTGGAGGTTTCCGAGTACGGCGGTCCCGAGGTGCTGCGAATCGCGCGGCGCCCCGACCCGGGGCCGGTACCGGGACGGCTGCGGGTACGGATGCACGCCACCGCCGTGAACCCGGCCGACTGGGTGGTGCGTTCCGGCGCGATGGCCGCCTTCACCCCGGACCTGGCCCCACCGATCGTGCTGGGCTGGGACATCGCCGGAACCCTGCTGGACGACGGCCCGGGCCCGGACGGGACCGCGGGCTTTCCGGAGGGCGCGCCCGGCGGCGGGTTCCGGGCCGGGCAGCGGGTCGTCGGGCTGCTGCCCAAGGCGCGCGTCGGCGCCGCCGAGGGCAGCAACGCGGAGATCGTGCTCGCCGAACCGGAGTGGCTCGCGCCGGTGCCGGAGGGCGCCGACCTGACCGCGCTGGCGACGGTACCGCTCAACGCGCTCACCGCCCGGCAGGCCCTGGACCTGCTGGACTACTCGCCCGGCGATCCGGTGTTGGTCACCGGCGCCAGCGGCGGCGTCGGCGGCTTCGCCACCCAGTTGGCCGCCGCCGACGGGGCGCGGGTCATCGCCGTCGCGTCCACCGGCGACGAGGCGTACGTCAAGGGACTGGGCGCCGCGCACGTGCTCTCCCGGGCCGAGCCGGCCGCGCTGGCGGCGGCGGTACGCGAGCACGCGCCCGACGGGGTCGTCGCGGTCCTCGACGCCGCCGTCCTCGGCCAGCCGCTGCTGCCCGCCGTACGCGCCGGCGGCTCCTTCGTCTCGGCGACCATGAGTACCCCGGAACCGGAGCGGGACATCCGGGTGCGGGTGGTGTACGTGGCGCCGGACCCGGCGCGGTTGGCGGAGTTCGTCGAGCGGGTGGTCCGGGGCGAGTTGAGCACCCGGATCGCCGCGGAGTTCCCGATCGAGCAGGGCGCCGAGGCCCACCGCCGGGCCCAGGCCGGGGGAGCGCGCGGCAAGATCCTGCTGACCTTCTGACGTACCGGAGGGGGCTGACCATGGCGGTGGAGTCGGAACTCGTCGGCGACCGGCCGGTGGACGGCGAGCCGGTCGCCGAGCGGCCGGTCGACGGCGGCGTGGACGTCGCGGCGGACGCCGGCCCGCGGACCGTGCTGATGAGCGCGTGCCTTGCCGGTACCCGTTGCGCCTACGACGGCAACGCGGCCAAGCAGGAGGTGCCGTTGCCCGACGCGGCGCGGGTCCGCCTGGTCTGCCCGGAGGTGATGGGCGGGCTCGGTACGCCGCGGGACCGGGCCGAGATCGTCGGTGGCGACGGGTTCGACGTGCTGGACGGCCGGGCCCGGGTGCTGACCTACCGGGGCGAGGACGTGACCGAGGAGTACCTGGCCGGCGCGCGCCGGGTGCTGCGGATCGCCCGGGCGACCGGGGCGGCCGGCGCGGTGTTGCAGGACTACAGCCCGTCCTGCGGCTGCCGGCAGGTCAGCGACGGTTCGTTCCGGCGGGTGCGGGTGCCCGGCATGGGGGTCACCGCGGCGCTGCTCACCCGCAACGGCTACCAGGTGGTCGCCCACCACGAGTACGACCCCTCGGCGTCCCCACCGCAGCGCCCGAGCGGAGCGGCGGAGGGCACGGGCGGAGCGGCGGAGGGCGAGCCGGGCAGGCCGGAAGCGCTCGGCTGAGGCCCGGGCGTCCCGGGCCGGTCCGGATCGTCTCCGCAGACCGGCCCGGGCTCCGTGGACGGCGACCGACGGCGGTCGTCCCGGTTGCCGTACGGGTCGACCGACGCGGGCCGGTCCGGGGTACCGCGCGGGTCAGCCGACGGTGATCGTCCCGTCGCCCGCGCGGACGCAGGCGACGGTACGGCGGGTGGTGGTGGCCGCTCCGGCGAGGCAGCGCCCGAGCACCGCGTGCCCGGCCACGTTCGGGTGCCAGGATTCCTGGCAGGTCTGGAAGTACGAGACGCAGGCGTTGGCGATGCGCTGGATGTCGAGCTTGTCGTAGCCGGAGAGGCTGGTCACGAAGACCCCGCTCGGGCCGTCCTGGAGCCGGATCGGGGTGGCCAGCGCGCCGGTCGGGCTGTCCGGCCGCTCGCAGAGCCGCGCGCCGTCGAAGGCCCGCTGCACATTCAGGTAGACCAGGTCGTCGGCGGGAAACTCGGCCGACATCGCCGCGTGCACGGACTGCACGAGGGTACCGAGACCCGCCGAGAAGGTACGCCCGGCCGCGAGGCTGCCGCGGTGGATCGGGCAGCCGGCCGCATACCGCTCGGCGCCGAGGGCCCGGAACTTGTCGCGGGTGTCGTCGCGGCCGTCCTCGCTGTGGAAGTTCGGGTCGAGGTCGGCCGGCAGCGGGTTGGTGTAGTCCTGGAAGACCACCCGGTGCTGGCCGTCGGCGTCGATCTGGTCGAGCGTGGTGAGCAGCTGCCGCACGGCGGTGGTGGTCTCGGTCGTGGCCGCCGCGAACTCGGCCGACGTGGCGAGGTCGGCGTCCCCGCAGGGGGACTGCTCGACCGGGCCGCCGAGGTACGCCCAGAACTCCCACCAGCCGGTCCAGGCGTCCGCGATGAACCGGTTGGCGCACTCGGAGGCGACGTCGCCGAACGTGAACGAGCTGTTGTTGGAGCCGAGTCCGACCAGGACGAGGTCGATGTCGTGGGTCTGCGCGACCGAGCGGAGCTGGTCGAGCTGCGCGGCGACGGTACGGCCGTTCGCCCGGCTGGCGGAGGCGTTGGCGAGGTCGTGCGGTTGCCCGCCCGAGCAGGCGAGGTTGAAACGGGCCTGGATGCCCGGCAGGTTCGCCTGGTGCAGCGAGGCGTTCGCCGAGCGGTGGCAGAAGAAGGCGTTGCTGTTCGGCGCGGACCAGCCGGGGAAGCTCTGGGCGACACCGTTGACGTCGACGACCGGGGCGTACGCTCCGGCGCCCTCGCCGCTGACGAAGCTGTCGCCGAGCGCGACCGCGGCGGTCGGCAGGGCGGCGGTCGCCGGGGTGGGCCTGGTCACGGTGCCCGCCAGCGCGCCGGCGGTACCCAGGGCGACGGCGAGGGCCGCCGCGAGCACGGGACGATGGAACACGGACATCTCGGTCTCCAATCCATCCCCTCGATACGCGAAGGATTCTCGCGATCAGACCACGCGTGAATTCCATCGTCAACGATGAACCTCTGGCGGCCGCGAGTGCCGAGGCGGCGGGCCGGCCGGGATCGTCACACCGCGACGGTCCATATCGGACCGGGCGAGAGGGCACGCCCTCCGCTCGGTCGGAGATCTATGAACGAATTTCCGAGCGGCCCTCACCGTGCTCCCGCGCTCCGCGGATCGATCATGGTGCCGCCATCGGCGCGCGCCGGCGGGAGCGTCCGGGACGTCGGCGACGCCCTCGGCCCGCGCCACCAGTCCGGGCGGGGAGCAGCGAGTTGATCAACAGGTACTCCGGAAAGTGCGGCGGGTGCCGCCGGACCGTGGCCGCCGGGGCCGGCCAGGCAATCAACCGGGGCGAGGGCTGGACGACGTACCACAACGAGTGCGTCCCCGTACGGACCCCACCGCCGGTCGGTGAGCACCATGGATGGCATCGCCTGCCGCTGGCCGCCTTCGACGTGGAGACGACGTCGCCGGAGCCGGTCGACGCCCGAATCGTCTCCGCCGCCCTCGTCCTCGCCGACGGGACGCGCTTCACCTGGCTGGTCGACCCCGGTGTGCCGATCCCGCCCGACGCCACCGCCCGCAACCGCATCACCGACGACATGGTGCGCGCGGCGGGGATCCCGGCCGCGCAGGCGATCGGGGAGATCGCGACCGCGGTGGGCAAGCAGATCGCCGACGGGACGCCGCTGGTCGCGTTCTGCGCGTCGTACGACGTCACCGTCCTGCACCACGAGCTGATCCGGTTTGGGCTGCCGGGGCTCGACTGGTCGGACGCCCGGATCGTCGACCCGTTCGTCCTCCACAACCGGGTGGAGCCGAACTGGTACGACGGGAAGACCCTGACGGACCTGTGCCGGTACTACGGCATCGAGCTGACGGACGCCCACGACGCCCTCGACGACGCCCGGGCCACGCTCGAGCTGGCGCAGTCCATCGCGGCGCGCCACCGGCACATCGCCGAGCTGCCGGTCGAGCAGCTGCACCGTGCGCAGGTGCGGTGGCATCGCGAGCAGGCCCTCGACCTGCAGCGCTACTACGACCGGCGCGGGATCGACAAGACCGCGCACCCCGAGTGGCCGCTCGAGACCCGGCGGCGACAGTAGACCACCGGGTGGTCGCGCCTACAGCGCCACGAACCGGTAGCCCTGCGCGAGCAGGGCCGGGATGACCTGCTGCAAGGCCGCGTAGGTCTGGGAGCGGTCGCCGCCGCCGTCGTGGCAGAGCAGGATCTGCCCCGGCTTGCAGGCCAGCAGCCGACCGCGGATCGCCGCCGTGCCCGGCCGCTTCCAGTCCTTCGGGTCGTCGCTCCAGTCGATACAGGTCATGCCGGCGGCGGCGGCCTGGGCGAAGAGCGCCGGGGACCAGCCGCCGCCGGGCGAGCGGAACAGCTTCGGCGCCTGCCCGGTGGTCGAGTAGATCTTGTCCTGGGCCATCTCGATCTCACGACGCATCTGCGCCGGGCTGAGCTTGGGCAGCCTGGTCGGGTGGCTCCAGGTGTGGTTGGCCAGGTGATGTCCGGCGCGGGCGACGTTGCGGGCGACCGACTCGTGTCCGCGTACCTGGTTGCCGATCATGCAGAAGGTGGCCGGTACGTGGTGCTTGGAGAGCAGGTCCAGGATCTTGCCGGTCCAGACCGGGTGCGGGCCGTCGTCGATGGTCAGCGCGATCGCGTGCGGCGGGAAGGCCGGGCCCGGTACCGCCCGGCGGTAGTCGGCGAGGGTGAAGACGGGCCGGGTCGGCGGCGGCACGGGCGAATGGGTGGGTCGCGGCGGCGGGGTCCGTGGCTGGGTACGGGCCGGCGACGGGGTCGCCGTCGGGGTGGCGCCGGGCGACGGCGGCGGTACGGACGGCGACGCGGACGGTCCGGCCGAGCCCGCACTCTTCCCGGATGGCTCCTCGAGGCTCCAGCCGGAGGCGATCGCCGCGGCCAGCGCCCCGGTGGACAACAACCACTTGCGGCGCGAGACCGACTTCGGCCCGCTCCACGCGTCGGTCACCTCGTCCTCCAAGGGGTGTCGCCCGCACCGGCGGTGGCGGGCGGGTGGCGGAATGTGGTGCGCGAGTGGGGTGGCGCAGGGAGGGGTGGCGCAGGGGGTGCGCCAGCGATTGTGCCTCGCGTATCCCAGCCCCGGAATCGGGGCCACCGTCGGGCGGGCTTTTCTCACAGTGGAACGCGACAACCTATCGGCGCCCGCCGGACGTCGCGGCGCCGTCCCGGACCGCGACCGCCCCGCCGGGTCCGGGCGCCGGCCTGGACGGGGAGCCCTGGGCGGGGAAGCCTGGACGAGGGCGCTACACCGCCAGCGCGCCGGTGAGGCAGGCGGATCCGGCCGTCAAGGAGACGGTACGGGCGAGGTTCCACCGTACCCACGGGGTCTCGAACCGTTGGCGTACCGCGGCGAGGTCAAGGACGCCGACCGCCTCAAGGGCGTTGTTCAGCGGAACGTTGGCGGCGCCGGTGACGGCCAGCCTGGCCACGTACAGCAGCAGCGCCGCCACGCTCCAGGGCGGTGCCGCGTGTCGGCCGCCGGCCAGCAGGAGCGCGGTGGACAGCGCGGTCGGCACCGGCGCGCCCGGTCAACCCCGCGGGGGCGGGCCCGTCCGGCCTCGAACACCCCGCGCCGCCCGCCCGCCGGCACGTGCCGCCGGTCACACCTGTGGGCGGGGCGGCACCGCCGGCGCGGATAGCGGAGTGGGACGACGCGGACCTGGGTAAGGACCAGGACAGGCGCCGAAAACGAAGGAGGAACCGTCGTGGGTATCGGTGCGAGCATTTTCCTGATCGCCGTCGGGGCGATCCTCACCTTCGCGTTGAACGTGCACATCGGCGGGCTGGACCTGGACGTCGTCGGCTGGATCCTGATGGCGGTCGGCGTGCTCGGCCTCATCATGACGACGCTGATCTGGGGCCGGCGCCGCGAGGTGGTGACCACCGCTCCGGTCGAGCGTGAGGTGGTCGCTCGGGACCCGGCAGAGTACCGCCGGGTGGAGGAGCGCCGGGAGGTCGGCCCTCCGCTCTGATCTCTTCCGATCGGCCCGACAGTACGGGTGGCGCGCCGCGCGCCATCCGTACCGTCGTGGGTGCCTCCTTTCCTTGCCGGCGTGCGCGGTGGGACGCTCGATAGCCACACCCGTCGATGCAACTGGAGGCGTCCGTGCGAATCGCGCGAGTGCTCGTCGCGGCCGGCATTCTCGGCACCCTGCTGACCGTTCCGCCGGCCGTCCCGGTCGTGGCGGCCGGCCACCGGTCCGCCGCCCCGCCCGCACCGACCATCGTGGACGGCGGCCGAGCCGCGGTCGCGTCCGTACCGGTGCCCGGCGCGGTCGCGTCCGGCGTGGCCTACGCCGAGCTGCGCCGCTCGGCGGGCGTACCCGGAACCGCCTGGTGGACCGATCCGGCCGACGGCGCGGTGGTGGTCGCCGTCGACGCCACCGTCGCCGGGGCGGAACTGGACCGGGTCACCGCCACGGCCCGGCGCGTCGGTGCGCGGCTGGTACGCGAACCCGGCACCCTGGCGCGGCGCATCGCCGGCGGCGACCCGTTCTACGGCGGCCTGCCGGGTGGACGCTGCACCGTCGGCTTCAACGTGCGCCAGGCCAGCACGTACTACTTCCTCACCTCGGCGCACTGCGTCGGGGCGGGCGGCTCCACCGTCTACGCCGATCCGAACGGAACCGTGGTGCTCGGCGTGGTGGCGGCGGTCAACCCCGGCTACGACCACGCGCTGGTGCGCTACACCAACGCCGCGATTCCCAAGCCCAGCGCGGTGAACGTGCCGGGCGTCGGCCTGCGGCCGATCACCTCGGCCGCGCCGGGCTTCGTCGGTCAGAGCGTACAGCGCACCGGCGCCGCGACCGGGCTGCGCAGCGGCACGATCACCGGGCTCAACGCGACCGTCAACTACGCCGACGGCACGGTCACCGGGCTGATCCGCACCAACGTCTGCGCCGAACCGGGGGACAGCGGCGGTCCGCTGTTCAGCGGTTCGACGGCGCTGGGCATGACCTCCGGCGGCAGCGGCAACTGCACCACCGGCGGGACCACCTACTTCTCGTCCGCGTCCCGGGCGATGAGCCAGTACGGCGTCGGCGTCTACTGACCGCGCGGCGGGCTCGGGGCTCGACCGGCCGGCGGGAGCCGGAACCGCCCCGGCGCCGGGGCGGTTCCGGCCACCGCGCGGCGATTCGCCGGTACCGGGTCGCCCGGTACCGGCGGATCGGCCGGGTCAGTAGCTGCAGCCGCTGGTCGGCAGGCTGGTGGCGGCCGGCGGCGCGACGCCGTCGTAGAGCGCCAGCAGGAAGTTCTGCGGGCAGCGCAGCGTGCCGCTGGTACGGATGCCGAAGTGCAGGTGCGGGCCGGTGGAGTTGCCCGTGTTGCCGGTGGAGCCGAGCTGCTGACCGGCCGAGACGCTGGCCCCGTTCGCCACCGACCACGCCGAGAAGTGGCAGTACGTGTAGACGGCGCCGTCGGTGCCGGTGAGGTTGATGCCCTGGCCACAGCTGCTGTCGTTGACCCGGGCGACGGTACCGGCCCGGACGGCGTAGGCGGGCGTGCCGGTGGGGACGGGCAGGTCGATCGCCGGGTAGTCGTGGTGCGGGTCGTCGTACTCGCTGCGGGGCAGGGCGGTGCGCGGCAGCGGCAGCGAGAGCCCGGTGCCGCCGGTGGCGGAGGTGACCCGTACCGCGTCCGCGACCACGTAGCCGGTGCCGCTGGTCCAGCGGCTGACCCCGACGGCGTTGTAGTCGCCCGCGGCGAGGCTGAAGACGCCGAGGCTGACCCAGCGGCCACCGTTGGTCCGCTGGTTGACCGTGACGGTCTGGTTGCCGCCGGTCGTGGCGATCACGAAGGGGGTGGCGTTGTTGTAGCCGGCGTCGGCCGGATACCAGACCTCGACCTGGTAGCTGCCGGCGGCCGGAATCTCGATCTTGTACCAGGCCGGGTCGCTGGCGGTCGTGTCCGGGGTGGCGAAGGCGTAGTCGTCGCCGTAGCGCTGGCTGGACCAGGAGGAGACGCCCCAGTTGGCGCTCCCGCTGAACCGGCCGGCGGTGCTGTTGTCCACGGTGACGGTGGCCGCGGCGGCCGGTGCGGCCGGCAGCAGTACCGCCGTGACGAGCGCGCTCGCCGCCAGCAGCAGCCAGCGGCGTACGTGTCCGGTCTTCATCTGACGGGGTCTCTCCCTCTGCGACGGGGCCAAAGTGAAACTATCCAACCAAGAGCATCGAGCGATGGAAAGACTTCTACATCGACGAATGTGCGCAGCAAGAGGCCATTTGCTATGGTTGGCGGGCCTTTCGTGGCGCTTCCGCCGACCCTCCGTACCGGCCGGCGGCCCCGCCGTACCGCCGCTGGGAGAGATCCGTGGAGTTGACCGCCTTCGCCGGGCTGCCCGGGGCGCTCGCCGGCGCCCCGGAGAACGCGGGCCCGGCCCTGCTGACCTACTACGACGACGCGACGGGCGAGCGTACCGACCTGTCGGCGGCGGAGCTGGCCGGCTGGGCCGCCCGGACCGCCGCCCTGCTGCGCGACGGCTGCGGGCTGGGCGAGGGCGACCGCGCCGCGGTACTGCTGCCGCCGCACTGGCAGACCGCCGCGGTGCTGCTGGGCGCCTGGTCGGCCCAGGTGGCGGTCTCGTTCCGCCTGGCGGCCACGGCCGGCCTGCCGGCGCTCGGCCCCGGCGCGGACGAGCCGCTGGACGTCACCTTCGTCTCCGCGAAGCGGCTCGACGACTGGCTGGAGAACGTGCCCGAGGCGCGGCACCGCTTCGTGCTCGGGCTCGCCCCGTACGGCGCGGCCCTGCCGGAGGTTCCCGAGGGGTACCGCGACTTCGTCGCCGAGGTGCGGCGGCATCCCGAGCGGCCGGCCGCGGCTCCACCGATCCGGCACACGGCCGCGGCCAGCGTGGACGGCACGACGTACCGGCAGTGGGGAGGGCTGGCCCGGGAACTGGCCGACCGCCTCGACCTGCGCGCGGGCGACCGGCTGCTGGTGGACGCCGCCGAGCACGAGCACCCGGTGAAGTGGCTGCTCGCGCCCCTGTCGGCGGGCGCGTCGGTGGTGCTCTGCGCCAACCTCGACCGGTCCTCGCTCGCGTCGCGGGTGGCCGCCGAGGGCGTTACCCGCGTCCTGTGAACGCGCCGGAGTCCCGTCGTCCGTCACGGAGTTGGGTTCGCGGCACGACCCGGAGTAAGGTCGGCTCGCCCGGCCGCCGCGACCGGCCACTGTGGTCGGTGCCGCCCGGCGGGCGCCGTCCTCGCGACTGAGCAGGGAGCACGCGGTGGGATTGCCCGAGTGGGTGCCGGAGGGACTGGACATCACGGTGCCGAGCGCGGCGCGCATGTACGACTACGCGCTCGGCGGCGACCACAACTTCGAGGTGGACCGGGTCTACGCCGACCGGGCCGAGGAGGCCTGGCCCGGGATCCGGCTGCTCGCCCACGCCAACCGGGCGTACCTGGAACGGGTGGTGCGCCACCTCGCCGCGGCCGGCGTACGCCAGTTCCTCGACATCGGATCCGGCATCCCCACGCTCGGCAACGTGCACGAGGTCGCCCAGGACGCGGCGCCGCAGTCGCGGGTGGTCTACGTCGACATCGACCCCGTGGCGGTCTCGCACAGCGCGGCGATCCTCGCCGGCAACCCGCGGGCCACCGTCATCCAGGGGGACCTGCGCCGTCCCGAGGAGATCCTCGACCACCCCGAGGTGGCCGAGCTGCTCGACTTCTCCCAGCCGGTCGCGGTTCTGCTCATCGCCGTACTGCACTTCGTGGCCGACTCGGACGACCCGCGCGCGATCATCGCCCGGCTCGTCGACGAGCTGCCGTCGGACAGCTACGTCGCGCTGTCGCACGGCACCCTCACCCCCGAACTGGCGCAGCAACAGGAGCGGGTACGCCGGCTCTACAACCGGACGCCCACGCCGGTACGGCTGCGCGACGCGGCGCAGCTGCGGGAGATGCTGGGCGGGTTGGAGGTCGTCGAACCGGGCATCGTGCCGGTGACGGACTGGCACCCCGAGCCGGAGGCGGACGAACCCGACCAGCCGGCGGTGCTCGGGGCGGTCGCCCGCAAACGCTGAGCCGCCGGCCACGCCCGCCGCGCCCGCAGGCGCTGAGCCGCCGGTCGCGCGGCCGGGGGCCGTCGGCCGGAACGAAGGCTGGCGTGGGCGCCGATTCCGACGACAATGTATTCGCGAAGCAGACTCATGTTGGTCAGGATGGCCGGACGGGAGCGAGCGTGAGCGACAGCCGTACGGACGAATCCCTCCCGGTCGCGGGCCCGGCGGTCGTCGCCTTCGCCCGGTCCTGGCTGCGCGTGGTGGCCCGCACCAGCTACGTACCCGGTGGCCGGGCCCGCGCCCGGGGACTGCTGGAGCGGCTCACCCGGCGGCTGCTGGCGGCGCTGCTGGCCGAGCCCTTCGACGCGGCGGCCGGCTACGGGGTGGGCGTCGAGCTGGTCCGGGCCCGGATCTCCTCCCCGCTGGCGCTGGGCAACACGATCGCGCTGCTCAACGGGCGTCTGCTGGGCGACCTGGAGCTGGCGGACCGGGTCCACCGGGAGCGGCTGGGCGAGCTGGTCGGTCAGCTGGCCGCGGGCTTCGGCGAGGGCATCCGCAGCCGGGCCCGCAACGACGCGGAGGACCTGCACCGCGCCGAGCGCGACGTCTGGCGCCGCCAGCAGCGGCAGTTGCAGGACCAGATCCAGCACGTGCTGCTGCACGAGCCGCTGACCGGGCTGCCGAACCGGGCGGCCCTGGCGGCCCGGCTGAGCGAGGTGCTGGCCGGCGCGACCGGTACCGAGCGGATCGGCGTCTGCGTGATCGACCTCGAACGCTTCTCGGCGGTGAACGACAGCGTCGGCCCGGCGGAGGGCGACCGGCTCCTGCGGGCCGTCGGTGACCAGCTGCGCCGGCTCGCCTCCACCGACGACACCTTCCTGGCCCACCTGGGCGGGGACGAGTTCGCCTTCGTCGTCGAGCGCACCAGCAACGCCGACGACGTCGTCAAACTGGTGGACCGGGCGCTGCGGGCGCTGCCCAACCCGTGCCGGATCGGCGGCCACGACATCGTGGTGGGCGCCAAGGCCGGCATCGTGGAACGGCTCGCGGCCGGCGCCGACCCGACCGAGCTGCTGCGCGCCGCGGACGTGGCGCTCGGCTGGGCGAAGAAGGACCCGCACGCCCAGTGGGCGGTCTTCGAGCCGGCCCGCAACGCGGTCGACGTGGCCCGGCACGAGTTGACCAACGCGATGCCGGCGGCGCTCGCGGCGGGCGAGTTCACCCTGGCGTACCAGCCGCTGGTCCGGCTGCGCGACCGTACGGTCGTCGGGGTGGAGGCGCTGGCCCGCTGGTCGCATCCGGTCTTCGGCCCGGTCAGCCCGAGCCAGTTCATCCCGCTCGCCGAGCGTACCGCGCTGATCATGCCGCTCGGCCGGCATCTGCTGGAGCGGGCCTGCGTCCAGGCGGCGTCCTGGCAGTCGGCGGTCGGTCTCGGCGGGGAGCTGGCCGACCCGACTCCACGGCAGCCAATGGTCAGCGTCAATCTCGCCGCCGCCCAACTGCGTGAACCCGGGCTTCCCGCGATCGTCGCCGCCATCCTGGACCGTACCGGCCTGCCGGCGCACCGGCTGCAGCTGGAAATCACCGAGAACGCGATCCTGGAACCGGACCAGAGCACCATGCGCCCGCTGCACGCGCTGGCGGAACTCGGTGTGCGGCTGGCCATCGACGATTTCGGTACCGGTTACTCGAATCTGACGTATCTGCACACCATGCCGGTACACACGATCAAGTTGGCCGCCGCCTTCCTCGCCGATCTGGACCGGGCGCGGGCGGAGCGTTCGGCGGCCAGGATGGTGCCGCACCTCATCGCGCTCGGCCACGATCTGCGGATGGAGATCACGGCCGAGGGGGTGGAGAGCGCCGCCCAGGCCGACCTGCTCACCGCGTTGAACTGCGACATCGGCCAGGGGCACGTGCTGGGCCGGCCGATGCCGCCGGAGCGGATCGGCGAACTGCTGGCCGCCGGCGGGCGGGTCGACTGGTAGCGCCGGGCGTCGGGAGGAGCGCGTACCCGCCGATGGGCGGAGTACGGTGAATGGCGCGCCAAGTTGATGATCCACTCAGTTTTGGTCTAGGTTACGTGCCATTGACGTCACCTCGTTAGTCGCATAGCGTTCGCGCCCGCAGGGGGATCCATGGCACGCCGTACCATTGTCGAGACGATCGACGATCTCACCGGAGAGAAGAACGCCGTCGAGGTGCGCTTCGGTATCGACGGCTCGGAGTGGACCATCGACCTCGCCGAGGCGAGCCGCGCGGCCCTGTTCAAGGCGCTGGAGCCGTACCTGGCGGTCGCGAAGCGGACCCCGACGGCGGTGGTACGCCCCCGGCAGCAGGTCGCCCCGACCCGCGGCGGGCGCGAGCGGAGCAACCGCGACCAGCTGCGCGCGGTACGCGACTGGTGGGTGGCGAACTGGGAGAACGCGGGCCTGCGCGAGCCGTCGCAGAACACGGTCGACGGGCGCGGGCGGATTCCGGCGCAGGTCGAGGAGGCGTACCGGCTGCACGGCGGGAAGAAGGTCGGCCGCCCGGTGCCCGGGGCCGTCTTCGCCGCGGCGCCCTGAGCCGCCGGGCCGGGACGGAGCTAGGCCGGCCGGCCCGACCCGGCGGCCTCGCCCGGTTCGGTCGAGCCGCCGCTGGGATCCAGGAAGATCCACCTGATGGCGGGATTGCGCTCGGCGAGCCGGCGACCGGCGTCGCTGGCCGCTTGCGCGACGTCCCGCCCGCCGGGCTCGTCCACGAAGTCCACCTTCGCCGCGACGAGGATCTCGTCCGGCCCGAGCTGCAGCGCCACCAGGTTGGTCACCCGGCGGATCGCCGGATGCTCGGCGAGCCCCCGGCAGATCTCCTCCCGGGCCGGGTCCCCGGCCGAGCGGCCGACCAGCAGGCTCAGGTTGCTGTAGCCCAGGACCGTGGCCACGACCAGCAGCAACAGGCCGATGGCGATCGAGGCGGCGCCGTCGTAGACCGGTGAGCCGGTCACCTCGGAGAGCGCGACCCCGATCCCGGCCAGCGCGAGCCCGATGAGCGCGGCGCTGTCCTCCAGGAACACCGCCTTCACGGTGGTGTTCGGGGTCCGCCGCACCACCCGCAGCGGCGTGATCCGCCACCGGCGGGCCCGGCGCCGCAGCTGGCGCGTCGCCCGGAACAGCGAGACTCCCTCCGCGACCGCCGAGATGATCAGTACGACGTACGCGATGAACAGCTCCTGGTTGCGTTCCCGCTCCCGGATGCCCTGGATGCCCTCGAGGATCGAGAAGACGCCGCCCGCCACGAAGGTGAGCACCGCCGCCATCAGGGCCCAGAGGTAGCTCTCCCGGCCGTGGCCGAGCGGGTGCTCCGGGTCGGCGGGCCGCGCCCCGCGCCGCAGCGCCACGAGGAGCAGCAGCTCCGTCATGGTGTCCGCCACCGAGTGGGCGGACTCGGAGAGCAGCGCCGCCGAGCTGGAGATCAGCCCGGCGACGGCCTTGGCCGCGGCGACGACGAGGTTGGCCAGGGCGGCCACGACGACCGTACCCACGTTGTCGCGGTTGCGCCGCTCGGCCATGCGGCCAGCTTATGCAGCTCAGCAGGGCCGGACCCGGTCGTGGCCGCGCAAACCCCGCGACCGGTGGTGTCGTGGGCGCCGGGCCGCCTCGAACGGGTGCCCCGTCGTCGGGCCCCGCCGTGCTGGCCCCGCCGCCGGGTCCCGACACGGCGGCGGTCAGAACCGGTAGCGGAGGATCCCGCCGTGCTGGCCCCGCCAGGCCGGAACGGCCCGGACCGCGGCGGAGAGCAGCCGGTACGACCACGGGGACCGGCGCAGCAGGCGCGGGTCGAGCAGGTTGTCGTCCCCGACGTACCGCAGTCGCTCGTCGAACGCCTCGACCTCGCGCGGATCGTCGATCCACCACTTCTCCACGATGCCGAACCTGGTGAACAGGGGCACCGGTCGCCGTTCCCGCTGCCGCTTCGAGGCGGTGGAGGTGATGTTGAGGATGATCTCTCCGGTGGGGAAGTGGTCGACGATGGACCGGATGATCTGCCGCGCCTCGTCCGGGGCGAAGAAGCCGAAGAAGCCGTCGGCCACCACCATCGCCGGCCGGTCGCCCGGGATCGCCGCGAGCCAGCCGGGGTCGAGGACGGAGACGCCGACCCGGCGGTGGCCCGGACGTGCCGGGTAGAGCCGGTCCGCGATCTCCACCACGTCGGGGAGGTCCACGTCGTACCACTCGTGGGGCGGTGCCGGGTCGACCCGGAAGACGCGGCTGTCGAAGCCGGAGCCGAGGTCGAGCACGATCGCGTCCGGATGCTCCGCCAGGTAGCCGGTGGCCCGGCGGTCCATCACCGCCGAGCGGAGCCCGACCGCGAAGCGCCCGATGGCCAACGATCGGAACTGGGAGAAGTCGAAGTCCAGCCGCTCGACGACGTCGCCGGCCCACCGGTCGCCGAGGAGCGGGTGCGGGTCCTTGCTGTCCAACCAGCGCAGGTACAGCTCCAGCAACGCGGTGACGCGTACGCCGGTGAAGGTGACGGGAATGCGGTCCATCTCGATGTCCTCGCCCTGCTCGTCGTTCGCTATACGTGTGAACAGGATGCTACACGCGTGTATAGCGAGCGCCGTCGGGACATCCTGCCACGACCGAGGGGCCCGGCCGATCGGATGGGACCGATCCACCGGACCCCCAAGGTCGGGCCCGCCCGGAGGCGACACGCGGCCTAGTCGTGCGCCGACTCCCCGGCGACCAGGCCGGCCGAGGTGCAGCCGCTGGTCGGCAGCGTCGCCGGATCCGGCGGGGTGACGCCGTCGTAGAGCGCGAGCAGGAAGTTCTGCGGGCAGCGGTTCGTGCTGCCGGTACGGATCTCGAAGTGCAGGTGCGGGCCGGTCGAGTTGCCCGTGCTGCCCGTGTAGCCGACCAGTTGCCCCGGCGTCACGGTGCTCCCGCCGGCCGCCACGCGCTGGGAGAAGTGGCAGTACATGAAGACGACCCCGGCCGCGTCGCGGATCTGCACGCCGATGCCGCAGGCGCTGTTGTTGACCGCGGTGACCGTACCGGCGGCGCTGGCGTACGCCGGGGTGCCCGTACCCACCGGCAGGTCGATCGCCGGGTAGTCGTGGTGCGGGTCGTCGTACTCGCCGCGCGGCAGCTTCTCGTGCGCCAGGGGCAGCGCGTAGGTGCCCGCCCCGGGCGCGCCGCCGACGAGCGCCTGCCAGACCGTGGCGTCCACGGCGGTACCGGCGCCCAGGTCGTGCTCGGTGCGGAACCCGGTGACCGCCGCGGCCGTCGGCGCGCCGAAGACGCCGTCCACGGCGAGGGCCGCGCCGTACCGGTTCAGCTGCGTCTGCAGCGCCCGGACCGGCTCGCCGGAGCCACCGCTGTCCAGCGGCACGACCAGCGCGCTCCAGCTGAGCGGACCGACGATCCCGTCCGCGTCGAGCCCCTGGGCGGTCTGGAAGCGCTGGACGGCCGCCTTGGTCTGGGCGCCGAAGACGCCGTCGGCACTGATCGTCTCGCCGCGTCCGCGCAGCAGGTACTGCACGGTACGCACCTGCGGGCCCTGCTGGCCGGACTGCACCAGCGGCCACGCCGGCAGGGCCAGCGTCGTGTCGCCGCCGCTCGTCGACCCGGCGCCGGCCGGGGCGGTCACGCCGGGCTGGGCGGCACCCACGGCGGCCACCCCGACGCCGTCGAACGGTGCGCCGGTGGCGGCCGCCGCGGCGGCCGGCGGCAGGCCGGCCAGATTACCCAGGGCGAGGGCGGCCACCAGCGCGGACGCCGCGAGGCCCGCGCGCGGTCCGCCGAGGGCCGGCCGGCGCAGTCCGCCCGTCTCCGCGCGCCAGCCATCGGGTACGGGTTGCGCCGAGCCGTACGCCCCGGGCGCGGGTACCGATCCAGCCATCGATCTCTCCGTCTTCCTCGTGCTCTGCGGGTGGCCGCCCCGGTCGGGGCCGGGCGGCCGTTGCCGGGAGCCTGGCAGGGCGGGTCGCGCCGGCGCGCCGGCAGAAGCGGCCACTGTCCAGAAGTGACCGCCCTCGATCCGTGTCGCCCGCCCGTGTCGCCCGCCCGGGCGCCCGCCTGTGCCACCCGCCCGTGCCGCCCGCCGGCGGCAACGGCGCACCCGGGCGGCGGCGTCCGGTCGCCGCCCCGGGTGGGCCTGGGCGGGCCGATGGCGCGGGCGGACCGGGCCGGGAGATGCGGACGGAGCCGGCCGGCGGAGGGGGCCGGACGGGGCCGGGGATGCGACGAAACCGGGTCCGCGCGGCGACCCGACCAGTAGCGTGGAGGCTGTTGCGACCCGCGGGGACCGGAGGGGGCATGGCGACGGCGGCAGGACCCATCACCGAGACGAGATATTCGGCCCGGCGGTTCAGCATCTCGACGGACACGCCGTTCGAGGAGTTCCGGCTGCGCTACGAGACGGCGGTGCCCGCGTACGACGCCGTGGCCTTCGGCGCGCTCGCCAAGCGCGGCGCGGACTGGAGCGAGGTGCTGGCGCTGACGGAGCGCGTGGCGCCGTACGGGTTCCTGCGCTACGCCGAGATCGACGCCCAGCCGCTCATGGGCCTCGCCGGTGACCGGGCCCGCTGCGTCGAGTACCTGATGGGCAACCACACCATCGCCGAGCGGATGTTCCGGCACGACCCGGTGGTCCTGCTGTACGTACCGCTGCGGACCACGATCAGCGCCGCCGAGGGCGGCCCGACCCGCTTCTCCGTCGAGCAGCCGAGCGAGCCGATCGCCTCGCTGGGCCAGGCCGAGATCGCCGCGGTCGGGATCGAACTGGACCGCAAGCTCGTCCACCTGCTCCAGCAGCTGGAGCTGGCCGTACCGCCGGTGCTCGTCGCCTCCACCTGACCCCGCCCCGGCGGACCGGGGGGCGTCCGGGACCCCGTACCGAATCGGTGATCTTGCCTTTCCCGCTCGGCCGCGGCTACGGTGACGACAGCGCCGGCACGGGCACACCCCGCGCCCGCACGGGTGGGCCGGGCCGTGGCCCGAGCCGCGGTGCGGCCTCGACCCGACCGGCGAGGACTCTGGTGAGGGTGCGCGATGCATGACGCCGTAACGGGTTCCCGCAGTGCCCAGTGGTTCGCCGCCGAGGGACGCAACGGTTTCATCCACCGTTCCTGGATGAACAACCAGGGCTTCGGCCCGGAGGTATTCGACGGGCGGCCGGTGATCGGCATCGCCAACTCCTGGTCGGAGCTGACCCCCTGCAACGCCCACCTGCGCGAGGTCGCGGAGGCGGTCAAGCGGGGCGTGTGGCAGGCCGGCGGGCTGCCGCTGGAGTTCCCCACGATGTCGTTGGGCGAGACGCTGATGCGCCCCACCACGATGCTCTTCCGCAACCTGCTGGCGATGGAGGTCGAGGAGTCGATCCGGGCCAACCCGCTCGACGGGGTGGTGCTGCTGACCGGCTGCGACAAGACCACGCCGGCGCACCTCATGGGCGCCGCCAGCGTCGACCTGCCGACGGTCATGGTGACCGGCGGGCCGATGCTCTCCGGCAAGTTCCAGGGGCGCGACATCGGTTCCGGGACCGACGTCTGGCGCTTCAGCGAGGAGGCCCGCGCCGGCCGGATGACCGCCGCCGACCTGGCCGAGGCCGAGATCTGCATGTCCCGCAGCCGCGGGCACTGCATGACCATGGGTACGGCCTCCACCATGGCCTGCCTCGCGGAGGCGCTCGGCATGCAGCTGCCCGGCTCGGCCGCGATCCCGGCGGTGGACTCTCGGCGGTACGCGCTGGCGCAGGCGACCGGCCGGCGCGTCGTCGAGATGGTACGCGAGGAGCTGCGCCCGTCGGCGATCCTGACCCGACCGGCGTTCGAGAACGCCATCCGGGTCAACGCGGCCCTCGGCGGCTCCACCAACGCGGTGGTGCACCTGCTCGCGCTCGCCCGCCGGGTCGGCGTACCGCTGACGCTGGAGGACTTCGACGCGCTCGGCCGCGACGTGCCGGTGCTGGTCGACCTGATGCCCTCCGGGCGCTTCCTGATGGAGGACTTCTACTACGCCGGCGGGCTGCCGGTGGTGATGCGGGAACTCGGGGAGCTGCTGCACACCGACCAGATCACGGTGAGCGGCGCGACGGTCGGGGCGAACGTCGCCGGAGCGCGCCGCTGGAACGACGAGGTGATCCGTACCCGGGAGGCGCCGTTCCAGGCCGCCGGCTCCGGTACGGTCGTGCTGCGCGGCACGCTCGCCCCGCGCGGCGCGGTGCTGAAGATCTCCGCGGCGTCGCCGCACCTGCTCAGTCACCGGGGCCGGGCGCTGGTCTTCGACCGGGTCGAGGACTACGCGGCAGTCTGCGAGGATCCGGCGCTGCCGGTGGAGCCCGGGACCATCCTGGTGGTACGCAACGCCGGTCCGCGCGGCTACCCCGGCTTCCCCGAGGTGGGGAACCTGCCGATGCCGAAGGTGCTGCTCGACGCGGGGATCGAGGACATGGTCCGGATCTCCGACGCGCGGATGAGCGGTACCGGGTACGGCACCTGCGTACTGCACACCGCGCCCGAGGCGGCGGTCGGCGGGCCGCTCGCGCTGGTCCGTACCGGCGACTGGATCGAGCTGGACGTCCCGTCGCGCCGGCTCGACCTGCTCGTCGACGAGGCCGAGCTGGAGCTGCGGCGGCGGGCCTGGCAGCCGCCCCCGGTCACCGCCCGGCGCGGCTGGGCCAAGCTCTACGTCGACCACGTCCTGCAGGCGGACGAGGGCGCCGACCTCGACTTCCTGGTCGGCGGCGGCGGGCACGCCGTACCCCGGCACTCGCACTGACCCGCGCGCCCCGGACCGCCGCGTACCCGGCACTCGCACCGACCCGCGCGCCACTGAACCGGTTCGCACATCCGTCCGTTCCTCGTTCGAACGCTCCGGTGCGTTCCGCAGACGAGGCAGGAAGGGCGGGCGGGTGGCGATGGCCGGTTGCCAGCGGCGTCACACATCCAGCGACGAGGTGCTGATCCGATCGTGGTACGAGGAGCACGGCGCGGCGTTGCTTGCCTACGGTACGAGGCTGACCGGGGACCGGGCGGCCGCCGAGGACGTGTTGCAGGAGACGTTGATCCGCGCCTGGCGGCACTCGGCGAAGCTCTCGGAGCTCGACGGATCGGTCCGGGGGTGGCTCTTCACGGTCGCCCGGAACATCATCACCGACCGGGCCCGGGCCAGGGCCGTCCGGCCGGTGGAGGTGGCCGAGCGCGAGGTGACCGTCGCGGTCGAGCGGGATCACGCCGACCGGGTGGTCGACTCCCTGGTCGCGCTGGAGGCGCTGGAGCGCCTGCCGGACGAGCAGCGCAGCGTCCTGGTGGAGATCTACCTGCGCGGCCGGAGCCTGCACGAGACCGCCGACCGCCTGGGCATCCCGACCGGCACGGTCAAGTCCCGCGCGCACCACGGGCTGAAGGTGATGCGCCGGCGACTGACCGGCCGCGCCACGGCGCTGGGCGGGGTGACCGGGTGACCGCGCCGACGCACGACAGCCGCCTGCTCGGCGCGTACGCGCTGGAGCTGCTCGACCCGCCGGAGCGCGACGACGTCGAGGCCCACCTGGCCGACTGCCCCGAGTGCCGCGCCGACCTGGCGGAGCTGAGCGCGGTGAAGGCGGCGCTCGGCGAGGTGCCGGCCGAGGCGCTGCTGCACGGGCCGCCGGACGCCGACGAGGTGCTGGCCCGCACGCTGCGGCAGATGCGGGTCGAGGCGGCCACCGGGGACCGGCGGCGCCGGGCGTTCGTGCTCGCCGCCGCGGTGGCGGTGCTCGCCGGTACGCTCGGCGCCGGCGCGGTGATCGGCGCCCGGTCCGTGCCCCGGCCCGCGCCGGGGTCCGACGCCGAGGCCGGTCCGCCGACCGCCCCGCCGACCGCCCCGCCGGTCGCCCCGACGGCCCGGACGCCGGCGCCGGGCACCCGGGTCGGCAGCGTCGTCGACCCGGTGACCGGGGCCCGGCTGACCGTCTCGATGACGCCGGCCGCCGGTTGGGTACGCGTCAACGCCTCCGTCACCGGCATCCCGGCCGGCGAGAACTGCCGCCTGGTCGTGGTCGGCCGCGACGGCGTCCACGAGATCGCGGCGGGCTGGATCGTCGCCGACCGGGGCGAGGGCACCAACCTCGACGGCAGCGCGGCGGTCGCCCCGGCCGACGTGACCGCCGTGCAGGTACGCGCCACCGACGGCCGCACCTACGTCACGCTCCCACTCTGACCACGCCACCCCGACGGCGTCGATCTAGGGCAAATCGTCGTGAGTGGATCTCTATTCACGACGATTTGCCCTAGATCGACGAGCGGGTCACAGCCATTTGTTGCGGCGGAAGCCGCGGTACATCACGGCGCCGAGGAGGAGCATCACGAGCATCGCCACCGGGAAGCCGTACCGCGAGTCCAGGCCCGGGATGTAGCTGAAGTTCATGCCGTACACGCCGGCCACGAACGTCTGTACCGCGAGGATCGCCGCCCACGCCGCGATCTTCCGCATGTCGTTGTTCTGGTCGATGCTGACCTGGGTCAGCCGGGCCTGCAGGGTCGAGTTGAGTAGCTCGTCCAGGGCGGTCACCCGCTCCACGATGCGGGCCAGGTTTCCGCTGAGGTCGCGGAAGTACCGGCTCATCGGCCGTGGCAGCACGTCCCGGTCCTCGATCAGCTCGCCGAGCGGGCGCTGCAGCGGGGCGACCGCCCGCTTGAACTCCATCAGCTCCCGCTTGAGCTGGTAGATGTGGGCGATCTGGCCGTGCGTGTGCCGCGAGAAGACCTGCTCCTCCACCGCGTCGACGTCCGCCTCCACCGCCGCCGCGACCTTGGCGTACGAGCCGACGAGGCGGTCGCAGACGGCGTGCGCGACCGCCCACGGACCGGCCGCGAGCAGGGCCGGGCGGGCCTCCAGGTCGGCCCGGACCGGGGAGAGCGCGCCCGGCGCCCCGTGCCGTACGGTGATCACGAAGCGGGGCCCGACGAAGACGGTGACCGCCCCGGTCTCCACCACCTCGGAGGTCTCGGTCAGCTCCGGGTGGTCCACGTAGCGGCTGGTCCGCAGCACCATCACGGTCACCTGGTCGTAGCGCTCCACGGCCGGGCGGTGGTCGGCGTTCAGGGCGTGCCCGGCGACCAACTCGTCCAGCCCGAACGCCCGGGCCACCGGGGCGAAGTCGGCCGCCGACGGCTCGTGCAGGCCGAGCCAGACGAAACCACGGCAGCCCCGGGCCGTCGCCAGTGCGCGCAGCGGGTCCGGCCGGCCGGGGCGGCGCCGGCCGTCGACGTAGACGGCGCAGTCGACGACCCAGTTCCCGGTGGTGGCGTCCGCCGGCTCGTCGGCCGGCCCGCCGTTGGCACCCGCCAGCACCCAGGACATCACCCGGCGGACCGGCCGCGCCAACCGGGCCCGTACGCCTGCCACCGACTCCAGGCCGTCCTTCGCCATCCCGCATGCCCTCCCCGACGCGTGACCGTGGCTTGCATCGAACCACGCGGGCGCCCGCCCACTCCGCCGGGTCGACATCGTCCCAAGTGGACGGCCGGGCGGCGTTCCCGGAGCCGGACGGGGCGGACCGGCCGGGCGGCGACGTTTCGGCGGCACCGTATCTGGTCGAGCTGGGAGGGGTCGGGGCCGGTAGACAGGGCGGCCGGCCCGCCGCGGGGAGGGGGCGGTCAGTCGACGTGACGACCGGCGCCGGCGGCGGCGATCCGCGCCGCGTGGCCGGGCAGATGCTCGGTGGCGCGCAACCGGACGAGTTCGCTCCAGGGCCGCCGCTCGTCCACGACCTGCCGTCCGCTCCGGTCCACGATGCGCAGTCGTACGAGGGTGTCGGCGCGTTCGTCCGGGATGGTCCGTACCGTGGCGACGAGCGCCTCGCCGTTGGCCCGTACCCGATCCACGCGTTCGGCGTGGGTGGTGGCGTCGACGAGCGCCGCGATGGCCCGTTCGTCCATGGCGTCGCGGTTGTCGACCTCGGCCGGTAGGCCGTCCCGGACCCGCGCGGCGGCGGTCGCGAGCATGGTGTCGCTGAGCGCCACGTGGCTCAGGGTCCAGTCGACCGTGGCGCGGGGGACCGGCGGTAGCTGGGCGGTGTCGGTGATCGCACCGGCCGCGGCGAGCAGCTCGCGATAGGCGCCCGCGAGTTCCGTGATGTTCAAGGTTCTTCCTCCGGCGGGAGGGGGCGGAGGCCGTCGGCGGCTTCCGGCACGGTGTTCGGATTTCCCGAACATAGCAGATGTTCGGAATCCTCGAACATTCGCCACCTGTCAGGCGGCGCGGCCCGCCTCCCCGCCCAGCTCGGCGAGGTGCGGCACCGGGGTCGCCCCGGCCGCCGGCAGGGCGAGCAGCTCGACCTCCGCGCCGGTCCAGCCCGGCGGTACGACGGCGAGCGCGTCCGCGCAGGCGGCGCCCCAGAGCGAGGCGGGCCGGTCGTGCCCCACCGGTACGGCGGCCGAGCCGGCCCGGGTCACCGGGACCAGCCGGGTGTACCGCTCGTGCGCCGCGACCGAACCGGCCAGCCGGGCGGTGACCGGGGGCCGGTCCCGGCGGCCGGAGAGCCGGCCCAGCAGCGGTTCGAGCAGGGTCACGGCGGCGACCAGCGCGGCGTACGGGTTCCCCGGCAGGCCGACGACGAAGCGCCCGTCCGGCAGCGCGGCGAACAGCTGTGGATGGCCGGGGCGACACTGCACCCCGTGCACGGGCACCCGGGCGCCGAGCGTGTCGAGGGCACCACGCAGGTGGTCGGCGGAGCCGGCCGAGGTAGCGCCACAGACCACCACGACCTCGACGCCGGGGCGCCGCAGCGCCTCGACCATCGCCTCCGGGTCGTCTATCAGCCGGGTGGTCCAGGCGAGTTCCGCGCCGGCCACCTGGAGCAGGCCGGGCAGGATCGGGCCGATCGCGTCGCGTACCCGGCCGGGGGCGGGCAGCCCCTCGGTGAGCAGTTCGGTGCCGGTGACCACCACGCCGACCCGGGGACGCCGGTGCACGGCGAGCCAGTCGTGCCCGAGGCTGGCGGCCAGGCCGAGCACCGTGGGCGTGACGACGGTACCGGCGGGGAGCACCTCCCGCCCGGCCGGGCAGTCCTCGCCGCGGCGCCGGATGTGCCGCCCGGGTTCGACGTACCCGCTGATGGTGCCGTTGGCGGAGAGGGTCCGCTCGTACGGCAGCACCGCGTCGGCGGCCGGGGGCACCGGTGCGCCGGTCGCGATCTCGACGGCCTGGCCGGGGCGCAGCGGCTCGGTCGGTACGGGGTCGCCGGCGAGCACCCGGCCGACGATCCGCCAGGGGCCGGCGCCCGCGACGGCGTACCCGTCCATCGCGGCGGCGTCGTAGGAGGGGAGCGCGGCCAGCGCCACCAGCGGTGCGGCCAGCGCGGCGCCGAGCGCCTCGGCCAGCGGCGCGTCGACCGGGGGCAGCGCCCCGGCCGCGGCGCGGGCGATCCGGCGCGCCTCCGGCCAGCTGGTGCCGCTCACGGCAGGGGCCGCCGCTCGCGCCAGCCGGCGGCGCTGTCGGTGAGCTTCGCCGCGGCCTCGGGCAGGCTCGCGCCGCGACCGACCGCGACGCCGAGCAGGTACGTGGTGAGCGGGGCCGCCGGCCGGGCGACGCCGTGCGCGACGTCGCGGGCCACGTCGAGGACCAGCGACTGCTCCAGCGTGGCCGGGTCGAGGCCGAGTTCGGCGAGCGCGTGCCGGGTCCAGTCGTCCAGGACGCTCATGTCCACTCCTCGGTGCTCGGGACTGAAGGTGGCGCCGGGGCCGCCCTGGCGGTCGCCCGCGGACGATACCGCCGGCCGCGCACATGACATACAGTATACAAAGATAGGTGGTCGCGCCAGCCGACGGCTGGCAGACAGGATCGGGTGGTGGCAGATGGGACGGGTGACGAGCCGACGCCGCGTGGTGCGCATCGTGGACGGTGCGGTGGCCAGGCCGATGGACACGCTGACCGCGGAGGAGCCGCTGGAGATCCGGGTGGCCGGCCGCCCCCTGGTGATCACGATGCGGACCCCGGGGGACGACTTCGACCTGGCGGCCGGGTTCCTGGTGAGCGAGGGAGTGGTGCGCCGCGCCGACGAGATCGCCGGCATCCGCTACTGCGCGGGCGCCACCGAGGACGGGTCGAACACGTACAACGTGGTCGACGTGGTGCTGGCCCGGGGGGTCACGCCACCGGACCCGTCGCTGGAACGCAACTTCTACACCACGTCCTCCTGCGGGATCTGCGGCAAGGCCAGCCTCGACGCGGTACGCACCAGCACCGCCTGGTCGGTCGCCGAGGACCCGGTACGGATCGACCCCGACCTGCTCACCGCCCTGCCCGATCAGCTCCGCGAGGCGCAGCGGGTCTTCGACCGTACCGGCGGGCTGCACGCGGCCGGGCTCTTCACCGCCGACGGGCGGCTGCTCTGCCTGCGCGAGGACGTTGGCCGGCACAACGCCGTCGACAAGGTCGTCGGCTGGGCGCTGCGCACGGGCCGGCTCCCGCTGCGCGGCACGCTGCTGATGGTCAGCGGGCGGGCCTCGTTCGAGCTGGTGCAGAAGGCGGTGATGGCCGGCGTACCGGCGCTCGCCGCGGTCTCCGCGCCGTCGTCGCTCGCCGCGGACCTGGCCGCCGACGCGGGGCTCACCCTGATCGGCTTCCTGCGCGGCTCCTCGATGAACGTCTACGCCGGCGCGCACCGGCTCGACCTGCCCGACCCGGCCGCGCTCGCCGCCTGACCGGCACCCGTCGGGGGGGGGGGGGGGCGGCGGGGGGGGCGCCGCCCCGGCGGCGGGGCCCCCGGGGACGCCAGGACCCCAC
>NZ_JBFAPK010000061.1:0-35893 GCF_040676675.1 Micromonospora sp. NPDC049559
GGCCGGTGGCTGCTGCGCCCGGGGACCCCGGTCGACGTACGCGGGCTCTCGGCCAAGCTCAACACCGAGGTGCAGTTCTTCACCAGCTACCGGGTAGTCCGGGCGGCGGTGGCCCGGCGGGGCGTGTGGGGGTTCCAGCTGTCGGGTGACCCGGCCGAGGGCGACTGCTCCCTTGTGCGTGGTGGTGCGGGGGCAGTGCTTCTCGGCTCGTGCGGTTCTTCCTGTGTTGGAGCCGGATCCGCGCCGGTTCAGCTGGGGTCGGCGGGGGTGGGTTGTGGTTGGTTCACGCCGGGGGTCGGGGTCGCGGCGTGGAGCGGGTGGCCGGCGCGGACGCGGCGCTCCCGGGGCGGGCCGGCGAGCAGGTGGGCACCGGCGGTGGCGAGTCCGACCGCGGCCGTCACCAGCCAGTGCGCGTCGCCGAGGTACTGCAGGCTCACCCCGCCCAGGGTCGGGGCGAGGAACGCCGCCGCGGGGAAGGACAGGAAGAAGACCGACTGGTATCGAGCGCGCAGCGCCGGCGGGGCCAGTTCCGCGTTGATCTCGGCGTTCGGCGGCGCGCCGAGCATGGAGCCGATCGTCCAGATCGTCGCGGCCAGCAGGTAGCCGGCCGCCGTGTTCACAAAGGCCAGTGCGCCGTACCCGAGCGCGGTGAGGCCGGTCGAGATCGCCAGTACGGCGTGTTTGCGGTACGGGTCGATCAGCCGCGGTACGAAGAGCTGGCCGACCACGATCAGCGCGCCGGCCAGGGAGACCACGGCGCCGTACGTGGCGGGGCTGAGCCCGTCGGCGTGCATCGCCAGCGGCAGGATCGTCGGCGTCTGTGCGGTGAGGACGGCCACCACGAAGGTCAGCCCGACGAAGACCAGGAACGTACGGTCGGTGAGCGCGGTGAGCAGGCCCGGCGCGCGGGTCGTTGCGGGCGCGCGGCGGCGGGCCGGGTCGAGGGTCTCCGGTACCTTCAGGCCGATCACCGCCGCGGTGGCGAGCGTCGTGCCGGCGTCGACCAGGAAGAGCGCGAGGTAGCTCGCCTCGGCGAGCAGCCCGGCGAGCAGCGAGGCGCTCGCCATGCCGAGGTTGAACGCCCAGAACTGCAGGTTGAACGCGCGCGAGCGGCGCTGTTCCGGTACCACGTCGACGATCGCGGCGACGAAGGCCGGCCCGGGGACCGAGTGCACCACGCCGAGCAGCACCGACAGGACGGCGATGACGGGCAGGTTGGCGGTGAAGCCGAGGACCGCCATGGCGACGCCGGCGGCCAGGTGCGACCAGACCAGGGTCTTCCGCCGTCCCCACCGGTCCGCCAGCACCCCGCCGAGCAGGGTGCCGGCGACGCCGCCGACGCCGTACCCGCCGACGACGAGCCCGGCCAGGGCCGTGCTGACGCCGCGCGCCTGGGTCAGGTACAGCGACATGAACAGCATCGCGAACGCGCCGACCCGGTTGATCAGCAGCCCGGTCCAGAGGTACCAGAAGACCGCGGGGAGCCCACCCACCGCATCGTGCAGCCACCTTCGCACGCTCGGCGCCCTTCTTTCTGTAATTAAAGTTTCCAGTTGTGGACCTTAGCGGGCGGCGACGGCGGTGGGCGCGGTGGCCGCGGCCTCGCTCGCGGCCGGCGCCGGCGGGTCGAGCACGACCTGCGGCTCGACCGGCGCGCGCAGCGCGGCGGCCCGCCGTTCGCGAGCCGGCCCGGAGAGCAGCTGGGCCACCGCGAGCAGACAGCCGATCACGCCGCAGCCCACCCAGAGCGCGGTGTTGCCGAACCGCTCCTGGACGAAGCCGCCGACCACGGGCGCGACGAAGCCGGCCACCTGCCAGGAGAGGGAGAAGACCCCCTGGTACCGGCCGCGCAGGGCGGCGGGGGAGAGCTCGGCGATGAGGGTCGAGTTCGACGGCGAGTTGAGCATCTCGCCGAGGGTCCAGATCAGCACGGTCACCGCGTAGAGCCAGGCGTGGTCGGCGAGCGCGGTCAGGCCGAAGCCGATGCCGGTGATCAGCGCCGCGAGCGCCAGCACGTGCGAGCGCGACCGGTCGCGGATCAACCCGGGGACGAAGAGCTGGCCGACGACGATGAGTACGCCGTTCAGCGCGATCACGGTGCCGTACGTGGCCGGCGAGAGGCCGTCCTGGCCCATCGCGATCGGCAGCATCGAGATGTGCTGGAGGAAGACCAGCGCGGCGAAGATGTTGAGCGCCACGAAGCCGAGGAAGACCCGGTCGGTCAGTACCGCCCGCAGCCCGCCGGCCTGGGGCGTACCGGCGGCGGGCTTGCCGGCCCGGACGCGCACCCGGTGCGTCTCGCGCACCTTGATGAAGATGATCGTCGCGGTGAGCAGCGTGGTGCCCGCGTCGACGACGAAGAGCAGCAGGTAGTTGGCCTGGGCGGCGAAGCCGGCGAGGATGGCGGCCGAGGCGAAGCCGAGGTTGATGGCCCAGTAGTTCAGCGTGAAGGCGCGCAGCCGGTCCCGCTCGGGCACCACGTCGACCATCATCGCGGCGAAGGCCGGGCGGGCCGCCTCGGCGAACATGCCGAGCAGGAGCGCGCCGGCCGCGATCACCGAGAAGCCCCGGGCCAGGCCGAGCGTGAGCATCAGCGTCGCCGCGCCGAGGTGGGCGGTGAGCAGGGTGGGGCGGCGTCCCCACCGGTCGCTGAGCACGCCGCCGAGCATCGTGCCGACGGCCCCGCCGGCGCTGTAGAGGCCGAGGACCAGGCCGGCCTGGAACTCCGAGAGGCCGCGCACGGTGGTCAGGTAGATGGCCAGGAAGATCAGGACGAACGAGCCCAGCTTGTTGATCAGCGTCCCGGCCCAGAGGTACCAGAAGGTGGCTGGCAGGCCCCCCGTTGTTTGCCGGAACCAGTCTCTCGCCAGCCGCACGTCGCCCCCCGCGAAGTGTAATGACCTGTAGTCTTCAAACGCCTTACATAACCTAGTGGCGCCGCTCGGCGGCGGGCATCCGTTTTTCCACGTGGCGGTCGTCACCCGGCAGGGTCGCCGCGTGTCCCGTCCGCCGGTCGGGCAGGATGAGCCGCATGACTGCTAGCGCGAGTAGTGGAGCGGCGGATCCCATCGTCAGCGGCTCGGGCACCGCCGTCGGGACGCTGGTCCTGCTGCGGCATGGCGAGAGCGACTGGAACGCCAAGAACCTCTTCACGGGTTGGGTCGACGTGGACCTGACCGCCAAGGGCGAGGCCGAGGCCCGGCGCGGCGGCGAGCTGCTGCGCGAGCACGGCCTGCTGCCCGACGTGGTGCACACCAGCGTGCTGCGCCGGGCGATCCGTACGGCCGAGCTGGCGCTCAGCGCCGCCGACCGGCACTGGATCGCGGTACGGCGCTCGTGGCGGCTCAACGAGCGGCACTACGGCGCGCTCCAGGGCAAGAACAAGAAGCAGACCCTGGACGAGTACGGCGAGGAGCAGTTCATGCTCTGGCGCCGGTCGTACGACACCCCGCCCCCGCCGATCGACGACGCGGACGAGTGGTCCCCGGCGGGCGACCCGCGGTACGCGCTGCTCCCGCCGGAGCTGATGCCCCGCACCGAGTGCCTCAAGGACGTGGTGGAGCGGATGCTTCCGTACTGGTACGACTCGATCGTGCCGGACGTGCTCGCCGGCCGGACGGTGCTGGTCGCCGCGCACGGCAACTCGCTGCGCGCGCTGGTGAAGCACCTCGACGGGATCTCCGACGAGGCGATCGCCAAGCTGAACATCCCCACGGGCATCCCGCTGCGCTACGACCTCGACCGGTCGCTGCAACCGGTGACCGTGGGCGGCACGTACCTCGACCCGGAGGCGGCCAAGGAGGCCGCCGCGGCGGTCGCCAACCAGGGTCGCTGACCCTCCGTCGCGGGCCCACCTCGGGAACTCCGGGGTGGGCCCGGACCATCCGGGGCCGCCGGGCTGCCGGCCGGGCCGCCGGGGCTACTCGACGGGGCCGGTGTCGGTCGTGGTCGCGGCGGCGGTCTCGCCGGTGATCAGGTAGACGACGTGCCGGCCCGCGTTGACCGCGTGGTCGGCGTAGCGCTCGTAGAAGCGGCCGAGCAGCGCGCCGTCGATGCCCGTCTCCATCCCGTACGGCCAGTCGTCGCTGAGCAGCACCGCGAAGAGGTCCCGGTGCAGGTCGTCCATGGCGTCGTCGTCGCGGTCCAACTCGGCGGCGAGGTCCGCGTCGGGCTTGGAGAGGACGCCGGCGATCTTCTCGGCGATCCGGTCCGCCACGGCGGCCATCTGCCCGAAGACCCCGCGCAGCTCGGCCGGTACCGCCGGCGACGGGTGCCGTCGCAGCGCGGTCTTCGCGACGTGTTCGGCGAGGTCGCCCATCCGCTCCAGGTCGGCGGCGATGTGCAGCGCGGTGATCACCGTACGCAGGTCGGTGGCGACCGGGGCCTGCCGGGCGAGCAGGTCGGCGACCCGCTCCTCGACCTGCCGGTAGATGAGGTCGATCTCGGCGTCGCGGGCGATCACCGTCTCGGCGGCCTCCCGGTCGGCCCGCAGCAGCGCCCTGGTGGCGTTCTGCATGGCCACGCGGATCGCCTCCGCCATGTCCACCAGCAGCTGGCTGACGATGTGCAGATCGGCCCGGAACTCCTCGCGCATGATCACATCCTGTGTTCGGCCCCGGTACGCGGTGCTGATCTGGTTCGGCTGGCCGCCCGGGAGGTGGCAGATGTCGCCCCACAATAGGGAGGGCTGCCGGCCCGGCGGTGAACAGTGATGAACGACATGGGGCCTGATGGTGAACTTTACTCGAAGGACGTCTGATTTGTGCTGTTGTGGGCGGTCAGCGGGTTAACAATGACCATACGATCGCCGGGTGGAATGGTGGATCGTTGCCGGCGTGCTGGCAGGACTGGTGGCCGGCGCGTCCGCCGGGCCGCTGCTGGCCCGCGCGCTGCGACGATCGCCGGCCCCCACCGACGGGTCGTCGCGCCGGATCGCCGACGCGGGCCCCGATCGTGAGGACACCCGGACCGTGGGGAGGCCCGCGATAGCCACGAACCAGCAGACCGCGGTGAGCGGGATCGGTCGCAAGACCATCGACTCACTGCGGGTCGGGGTCGTCGTGCTCGACACCGAGGACGTACCGGTCCTGGTCAATCCGGCGGCCCGCGCCATGGGCCTGCTCCGCGCCGGTACCTCGCCCGGCACCGTCGCGGCACATCCGCTGATCCGTACCCTGGCCGGGCAGGTGCGCCGCACCGGGGTCCGTCGGGAGATCGAACTCGACCTGCCCCGGGGCCGCGAGGGCGGCACCCAGGACCCGCTCGGCGTGCACCTGCGGGCCATGGGCATCGGCGCCGGCTACATCGCGGTCGAGGCCGCCGACGTCACCGAGTCGCACCGGGTCGCCCGGGTGCGCCGCGACTTCGTCGCCAACGTCAGCCACGAGCTCAAGACCCCGATCGGCGCGCTGCAACTGCTCGCCGAGGCGCTGCTCGACGCGACCGACCCGGACGGCGCCGAGTCGCCGGATCCGTCCGAGGACGTGGCGGCGGCCCGGCGCTTCGCCGAACGCATCCACCACGAGTCGAACCGGCTCGGCCGACTCGTCAACGAACTGCTCGAACTCACCCGCCTCCAGGGGGCCGAGCCGCTCCCCGCGCCCGAACCGGTCGCGCTCGACTGGGTGATCGCCGAGGTGATCGACCGGACCCGTACGTCGGCCTCCGCCCGACGGATCGAGATCGAGGTACGGGGCGCGCGTGGCCTGACCGCGTACGGCAGCGACAACCAGTTGGCCACGGCCGTGGCTAACCTGGTGGAGAACGCCATCGCCTACTCGGGCGAGGAGACCCGGGTCACGGTGACCACGGATGGTGACGACGAACACGTCACGATCGCGGTCGCCGACCAGGGCATCGGGATCGCCCCCAACGACGTGGACCGGATCTTCGAGCGCTTCTACCGGGCCGACCAGGCGCGGTCCCGCACCACCGGCGGTACGGGGCTCGGCCTGGCGATCGTCAAACACATCGCGACCAACCACGGCGGTCGGGTCGAGGTCTCCAGCACCCTTGGTGGAGGCTCTACGTTCACCCTGCGGCTGCCCGCGCGTCCACCGGACGCCCTCCTCCCGCCATCACCGTCAGTTGAGATCGAGAGTGGTCCGGCCGAGCTTCCGCAGGCCTGACAGTCAGGAAAGGAAAGGTCCGTTGAGCCGCGTACTCGTGGTCGAGGATGAGGAGTCGTTCTCCGACGCCCTCTCCTACATGCTGCGTAAAGAGGGGTTCGAGGTCTCGGTCGCCGCGACCGGTACCGCCGCCCTCACCGAGTTCGACCGCACCGGCGCGGACATCGTGCTCCTCGACCTGATGCTGCCGGAGATGTCCGGCACCGAGGTCTGCCGCCAGCTGCGGCAGCGGTCCCACGTACCGATCATCATGGTCACCGCGCGGGACAGCGAGATCGACAAGGTGGTCGGGCTGGAGATCGGCGCGGACGACTACGTCACGAAGCCGTACTCGCCGCGGGAGCTGGTCGCCCGGATCCGGGCGGTGCTGCGCCGGCAGACCACGGAGACCGTGGACGCGGCCACCCCGACGCTGGTCGCCGGGCCGGTCCGGATGGACATCGAGCGGCACGTGGTGACCGTCGACGGCGCCACCGTGCAGCTGCCGCTGAAGGAGTTCGAGCTGTTGGAGCTCCTGCTGCGCAACGCCGGCCGGGTGCTCACCCGGGGCCAGCTGATCGACCGGGTCTGGGGCGCCGACTACGTGGGCGACACCAAGACGCTCGACGTGCACGTCAAGCGGCTGCGCTCCAAGGTCGAGCCCGAGCCGTCGGCGCCGCGCTTCATCGTCACCGTCCGGGGACTGGGCTACAAGTTCGAGCCGTGACCGGCCCGTAGCGCGGGGCGGCCCCGCCGGGCCCGGCACGCCGGGCCGGGCCGGCGGCGGTCAGGCGGACGGGCGGGCGGCCGGGGGCCGGACCCGCCGGGTCGGGGTCGCGGGCGGCTGGGCCGGCGCCGCGCTCGGCTGGGCCGGGCTCGCCGGGTGCGGGGCCACCAGCCCCTGCCGGGCCCGCTCGGCGCAGAGCTCCGCGAGCCGGGCGTACGCCGCCTTGCCGACCAGGGCGGTCAGCTCCGGCTCGTACGACAGGTACATCGGCTCCTGGCCGACGTGCGCCTCCGGCGACGAGGTGCACCACCAGTCGAGGTCGTGCCCGCCCGCGCCCCAGCCCCGGCGGTCGAACTCCGACAGCGTCGACACCAGCACCTTCGTGCCGTCCGGGCGCTTGCTCCAGTCCTGGTCGCGCCGGATCGGCAGCTGCCAGCAGACGTCGGGCTTGTACTCCAGCGGGTGTACGCCGTCGCGCAGCGCCTGGGCGTGCAGCGCGCAGCCGCCGCCCCCGGGGAAGTCCGGGTCGTTGAGGAAGACGCAGGGCGCGTTCTCGCTCCGGGTGGCGGTACGGCGGGCCGGGTTCTTCCCGTCGATGGTGTCCATCTCCGTGTAGTTCTTGAAGCCGCGCCGGTAGTGCTGCCAGGTCTCCGGCGTCAGCCGCTTCGCCGCGGCCCGGACCCGCTTCTCGTCGTCCGAGTCGGTGAAGAAGGCGCCGTGCGAGCAGCACCCGTCGCCCGCGCGGCCGGCGACGATGCCGTGGCACGCCTTGCCGAAGACGCAGGTCCAGCGGGAGAGCAACCAGGTCAGGTCGGCCCGGATCAGATGGTCGGAGTCGGCGGGGTCGAGGAACTCGATCCATTCCCGGGGGAAGTCCAGGCCGACCTCCCGGCTGCGCGGATCGGCCGGGTCCTCGACCAGTACTCGAAGTTCGTTGCGCCCTGCCACCTGGTCAGCGTACGCCCGGCGGCTCGCCGGAGCCGGTCAGCCAGGGGATTTGCGTGGCCGAGTCACCGTGGTTCTAGGGTTTCCAGCATGCGACTCGGTGTGCTCGACGTCGGCTCCAACACCGTCCACCTGCTCGTGGTGGACGCCCACCACGGTGCCCACCCCTGGCCCGCGCACTCGGAGAAGTCCGTGCTGCGGCTCGCCGAACAGATCGGCGCCGACGGGGCGCTCACCGAGGCAGGCGAGGACGCGCTGGTGCGCGCGGTCACCGACGCCAAGATCGCTGCGGCCCGGCTCACGGCGGACGACCTGATCGCGTTCGCCACCTCCGCGGTACGGGACGCCACCAACGCTCCGCAGGTGCTGGCCCGGGTACGCCGGGAGACCGGCGTGCACCTGGAGGTCCTCTCCGGCGCGGACGAGGCCCGGATGACGTTCCTGGCGGTGCGGCGCTGGTTCGGCTGGTCCGCCGGGCGGCTGCTGATCCTCGACATCGGCGGCGGGTCGCTGGAGACCGCGGCCGGCATCGACGAGGAGCCCGACGTGGCGCTCTCGCTGCCGCTGGGCGCCGGCCGGCTCACCCGGGAGTGGCTCGGGCTGGAGCCGGGAGATCCCGAGGCGCCCTCCACCCGGGCCGTCGAGGAGCTGCGGGAGTACGTCGAGTCGAGCCTCGACCCGGTGGTGGACAAGGTGACCCAGATCGGCTGGGAACGGCCGGTGGCGACCTCGAAGACGTTCCGTACGCTGGCCCGGCTCGCCGGGGCGGCGCCGTCGGCCGCCGGGCTCTGGACCCGGCGGGTGCTCTCCCAGACCGGACTCCGGCAGGTGATCGGTTTCATTCGCCACATCCCGCCCAGCAAGCTGTCCGAACTGGAAGGGGTCAGCGCCAGCCGGGCCCACCAGCTGCTGGCCGGCGCGCTCGTGGCCGAGGCGGCGATGCGCCGGTTCGGGGTGGAAGAGCTGGAGATCTGCCCGTGGGCGCTGCGGGAGGGGGTCATCCTGCGCCGGCTGGACCAGCTCGAAACGAGCTGAGCCGCGCCTCCCGCCGCTTCCCCGGCCGCCGTCCCCCGTCGATCATGGAGTTGTGGTCGCTGGTACGTCCTATTCGCGGCTTTTGTGCCAGCCACGACTCCAAGATCGACGAGGTGGTGCGCGGGGCGGGCTACCCTGAGAGACGTGACTTCCGGCGATCCCTCCGCGTTTCCCGGAGCGGCCGCGCCCCATCCGAGCCGCCCCGGCCCCCGCGTACTCCTCTCCAGTTCCTCGGTCTTTCCCGAGCCGACCGCCGCCGCGTTCCAACTGGCCGCCGCGCTCGGCTACGACGGGGTCGAGGTGATGGTCTGGACCGACGCGGTCAGCCAGGACGCCGGTGCGCTGCGCGGCCTCGCCGAGCACTACGGCGTACCGGTCGGATCGATCCACGCCCCCTGCCTGCTGGTCACCCAGCGGGTGTGGAGCCCGGATCCGTGGGAGCGGCTGCGGCGGTCGGCCGTACTCGCCGAGGAGCTGGGCGCTCCCACCGTCGTCGTACACCCGCCCTTCACCTGGCAGCGCGACTACGCCCGCTCGTTCGCGGCCGGCCTGGACCGCCTCGCGGCCCAGCACCCGGGCCTGCGTTTCGCGGTGGAGAACATGTACCCGGTCCGGATGGCGGGGCGGGAGTTCGTGCCGTACCAGCCCGGCTGGAACCCGACCGACACCGGCTACGACGCCTACACCCTCGACCTGTCGCACTGCGCGGCCTCGCGCAGCGACCCGCTGGAGATGGCGGACCGGATGGGCGACAACCTCGCCCACATCCACCTCGGCGACGGCACCGGTGAGGGCCGGGACGAGCACCTGGTGCCCGGGCGGGGCGGGCAGCCCTGCGGCGAGCTGCTGGCGTCGCTGGCCGGCCGCAGCTTCACCGGCTCCATCGCGGTCGAGGTGTCGACGCGACGAGCCCGCAGCCGGGCGGTACGCGAGGCGGACCTGCGCGAGTCGCTGGAGTTCGCGCGCGAGCACTGTGCTCCCCGGCTCGCCCCCTCGGCCCCGCCGATCTAGGGCAAATCGTCATGCGTTGATCTCCGTCAACAACGATTTGCCCTAGATCGGCGAGGGTGGTGGGTACCGGGAGGGGTGGTCGGGCTCAGCCGACCGGGGTGAGAGGCTTCACCTCGCTGGCCGCGCGTTTGCGGGCGCGGTGCGCGGCGACGTGCGAGCGGGTCGCGCAACGTTCCGAGCAGAACCGCCGGCAACAGTTCGAGGACGTGTCCAGGTAGACGTTGCCGCACCGCTCGTCGGCGCAGACGCCGAAGCGGGCGCTGCCGTACTCGCAGAGCCAGACCGAGAGTCCCCAGACCGCGCCGGCGATGTACTCCGCGCTCACCGAGGCTCCCCGGCTGGTCACGTGCATGTGCCAGTCGCTGGAGTCGTGCCCGGAGATGCGCGGCTGGACGGGGAACGCCTCCAGCAGTGCGTTGAGTTCGGCGACCGCCTCCGCGTCACGGCCGGAGGTGCCGAACTCGAAGACATCCCGCAGGCGTTTCTGCGCCCGGCGGAAAATAGCGACATCGCGTTCCGAGACCTCGTCTCGCATCCACGCTTTGCCGTCCGTGAAGAAGGCCTTAAGGGCGTCGAGGTCGTCCAGCCGGGCGTTGACGAGGTCAACCCCGGTCCGGGCGTACGCGTCGAAGTTCACCCGACAACGGTAGACGACTCACACGGTTTTCGGCGTGATCACGTATTCGAGTGGGAACCCGGCGTAATCGATCTAGCGAGAGTGGCCCTCGTCAACCCTGCCCTGGTACGCCGCGAGGGCCCAGCCGGTAAACGTTACGCTCCCTGCATGCTGCGTACGGTCATCCTCGCCGCAGCCCGGTCATCCCGGGTTGAACGGCTTGTCGAGACGGCCCCGTTCACCCGGGACGTCGTGCGCCGGTTCGTCGCCGGCACGACCAACGACGACGCGCTGCGCGTGACCCGCCAGCTCGTCGACGACGGTCTGGCGGTGAGCCTCGACCACCTCGGCGAGGACACCGTCACCCCGGAACAGGCCACCGCCGTGCGGGACGCCTACCTGAACCTGCTGACCGACCTCTCCGGCGCCGGGCTGACCCCGCCGGCCGAGGTGAGCGTGAAGCTCTCCGCGCTCGGGCAGAAGTTCGACGAGCAGTTGGCGTACGAGCACGCGCGGGCGATCTGCGCGGCCGCCGCCGAGGCCGGCACGACGGTGACCCTCGACATGGAGGACCACACCACCACCGACTCGACCCTGGACATCCTGGTCAAGCTGCGCAGCGACCACCCCTCGACGGGTGCGGTGCTCCAGGCGTACCTGCGGCGGACCGAGGCGGACTGCCGGGAGCTGGCGGGCGCCGGATCGCGGGTACGGCTCTGCAAGGGGGCGTACAAGGAGCCCGAGTCGGTCGCGTTCCAGTCGGCGCAGGACGTCGACAAGTCCTACGTCCGGTGCATGAACATCCTGCTCTCCGGCGAGGGCTACCCGATGCTCGCCACCCACGACCCGCGCCTGATCGCCATCGGCGAGGACCGGGCGCGGTGGTTCGACCGTACGCCCGCCGAGTTCGAGTTCCAGTTGCTCTACGGCGTACGCCCGGAGGAGCAGTCCCGGCTGGTCAGCGAGGGCTACACCGTCCGCGTCTACGTGCCGTACGGCACCGACTGGTACGGGTACCTGATGCGCCGGCTCGCCGAGCGCCCCGCCAACGTCGCCTTCTTCGCCCGCGCGCTCGTCGGCCGGCGCTAGCACCCGGCCGGGGAACCGCGCGCCGGCGCATATGTGATGTGCGGCGGGCGGTCCGGGCGGTGTCGTCCGGCCGTACCCTCCGGCGATGATCGAGAGTACGGGCCGCCGGTGGCTGACCCGGCTGGCCGGCACCGTGGCGGCGGCGGTGCTGCTCGGGGCCGTACCGGCCGGCTTCGCCGCACCGTCGATGGGCGTACTGCCGACCGGTCCCGGCGGCGCCGGCGACCCCCTGGGGCGCGCCCCGCGGCCCGACGCTCGCAGCCCCCGGCCCGGCGACCCCGCCGGGGTGACCGCCGCCTGGCTCGGCCAGCGGATCGCCGAGCAGCTCGACCGGCAGGCCGAGGCACTGCTGCACGCCGACGAGCCCGGCTTCGTCGCGCTCGCCGATCCGGGCGCCCCGGTCGCCGCCGAGCTGAGCCGCCAGTTCCGGTCGCTGCGGGCGCTGCGGGTCACCGTCTGGGAACCGGAGGTCCGCGATCAGCCGGTCGAGGTGAACGGCCGTCCGGGCGAATGGTGGCTGCCGGTGACCTACCGGTACTGCTTCGTGGCGGCGGTCTGCTCGCCCGAGCCGCTCACCGCCGGCACCCGGTGGAGCGACGCCGGCGGGCGCCCGCGGCTGGTCGCCCTGGTCCCGTCGACCGGCGACGAGAAGCAGCAGGGGCCGCGCCCGTGGGAGGTGAGCGACCTCCACGTACTGGTCGGGCGGCGGACGGTGGTGGCGACGACCGGCGCGTACCGGGACCGCCTGGGAACCCTGTTGACCGAGGCCGAACGGGCCGCGTCGGTCGCCGACCGGTACGCGGTGCCCGGCCCGCCCGAGCGGTACCGGATCTTCTACGCCGGGCCGGACGAGTGGCGGCGCTGGTACGGCGGCGGCCGGGCCGGCTGGACCGCCGGCTACGCGGTGGCCACCGGCGGCGGGTACGACGTGGTGCTCAACGCCGGAGTCCTGGCCGGCATGGACGTCGAGGACCTGCTGCGGCACGAGATGACGCACGCCGCCTCGCTGCCGGCGCGCGGCTATCCGCGTACCGGCATCTGGTGGCTGGTGGAGGGAATCGCCGAGCTGGCCGCCTCCGGCGCCGGCCCGGTCGCCGAGTACGAGGGGCTCGCCGCCGTCCGGCGGTTGCTCGACGAGGGCTGGAACGGGCGGCTGGACGGGGTGGAGGTGGCCCCGGACGCCGCCGACTGGCAGGTGAGCGGCAGCTACGGCATCGGGTACCTGTCGGTACGGCACCTGGTCGACCGCTTCGGCGAGCAGCGGGTGCTCGCCTTCTTCCGTACCGTCGTGCACGAGCGACGGCCGATCGCCGACGCGTCACGGCTCATCCTCGGGCAGGAGTGGAGCGTGCTGCACGACGAGTGCGTGTCGTACCTGCGTGCCGTCGCGCGCCGGCCGGGCTGAGCCGGCGGCGTCCCGTCACGCCGGCTCCATCAGGCGCCAGCCGGTCCGGTCGAACCGGCCGGCGACCGGGCGGCCGGCGTGCCGGGCCGCGAGCCGCCGCAGCCCCTCGACCGCCTCGGGCAGCTCGTCGAGGGGATGGCCGGTGCGGGACGGCAGGGGCTGCTGCGGTACCAGGACCGGCCGCTTCGGTTCGGCCGGCACGACCGCGCGCAGACTCGTGCCGAGGTTCGCCAGGCAGTGGCTGGTGGCTGAGGCTTCCAGCCGGCGATCCCGCTTGGCTAGATTTCATCAGAAAGCAGTAGAACTCGCCGCCGACAAGGAAGGCGAGATCAAAGAGGTCGAGCAGTTCTCTCGGGACGCCATATCGGCGTTCAAGAACCGGCTACGGCCCGGCGATGCGCAGGCCGGTGTCGGAACCCCGAGCGACGTCCCGGCTATCCGGCCCCGGGTCGACTCAAGCCAACACCCCGTCGCCGATGCTCTGCTGGCCGTTGCCGGCGTGACACTGGCGGCGAGGGTGAGTGCCCAAAAGATCAAAGAGCTTCGCGAAAGGAAGCGGCGACGTGGCGATCAAGCCGGCGATGGTTGACTTCATCCGCACGTTCGTGCGAGACGAAATCGAGGAGAACGACCGGCTGGAGGCGCAGCTCGACCAGGAGGGCTGGGACGACTACGGTCTGTTCCTCAACGCGGTCTTCTTCCTGGCGATCGATCACTACTTCGACGGTCGGCGCGACGGCGCCGCGATCATCAGGTTTGTCGGCGAGATGCGTTCGCAGCTTGACGTGGGCGGGGACGAAATCGACCCGGTCGGCGCTGAGCGGCTGATTTCCAGTGTCTTCGATCCCGATGTCGAGGTCGGGCTCTCTCCGGCCATGATCGGGAAGGTGCAGACCCACGCCACGTACAAGGCGCTCACCGAGAAGGCGATATCCGATCGCGAGCTGGACGAGTTGCTGAGCGAGGCGGCCGCGGTCGTCAACGAGCGCGAGGTCTGACGCGCTCGGTCGTCGCGGTCCTGAGACGTGTTGGGACGAGAAGAAACAGGTTCCACGTGAACCTTGGCCGGCGGACGACTCGTCCGCCGGCCAACGGCTCACCAGTTCGAGGTGACCGCCTCGTTGAAGATCCGCTCGCCCCGGGCCAGTTCCCGCAGGGGAGCCGACGCCAGGGTGGAGCCGTCGCCGGCCAGCGCGCGCAGGGTCACCTTCGCCCCGAGCGGAAGCGTGAGTATCGCCGCTCCGTCCCGTACCGGCGCGCTCGCCGCGGCGCCGCCGGCGTCGTCGCCGCTCACCGCGTCGACCCGGACCGCGCCGGCGGGCGGTACGACCAGCAGCCGGTCGGTCAGCACGGCGCGTCCACCGGAAAGGGCCGGCACCCGTACGGCAGCCAGCTCCGCCGTCGTGGCGACGGCCGTGGCGACCAGCGAGGTGTCCTCCTGGCCGGTGCCCGGCGCCGGCAGGTCCGTCTTGACATCGCCGGGCCCGCCGAGCGCCAACAGTGCGCCGTCGGCGGCCGTCCCCACGCTGAGCACCAGCGGACCGAGGTTCGAGGGCGCGCCGACGAGCGCCGCCGAGGGCAGAGCGGCCCCATCCAGCCGCCCCGACCAGCGGATGACCGGCTTCGCCGAGTTTGGCAGGCCCGTCTCGTCCATCAGGGCCTGGTACGCGGTGCCGGCGGCTCGCTCGGCCTGCCACGCCTCCCCGTCCGGCCAGGCCGGCGCGCTCGGACGGGGATCGACCAGCTCGCCCGGCCGGTACCGCTCGACCGGGACGACGTCGTGCCGGTAGCGGGTCGGTCCCTCCAGCCGGACCTGCCCGTCGCACTCGACCCGCCACCAGCCGCGCACATCGGAGGCGTGGGAGAGGAGAACGTAGTCGCCCGTGGGCGATCGGTGCCACTGCCGGCTCACCATTCCGTCCGGCGACACCGTGGCCGAGTCGGCGGTCGAGACCAGGCAGCCCGCGGGGGCGAGCCCCAGCAGGCCCTGGTTCACCGGCCCTCGGCCGTACTCGACGTTGAGCACCACGAACGGCTCCAGTGGACCGTTGAAGCTCCCGTCGCTGCCGACGATCTTCTCGGCAGACGTACCGAGCGGAGCCGCCTGCTCGACCACGGCCGCCGAGGTGTCGGAGTAGAAGACGGCCGCGACGTGCCGGAAACCGGCCGACTCGTCGGCGTAGAGAATCTTCACCTTCGGCAGCGAGTCGGACATCCGCAGCTCGGCCCGATCCCGGTCGAAGGCCCTGGTCAGCTCGTCGATCAGCCCCCGGTCGCCGGCGAGGCTGCCCCGGGTCGGCGAGTTGATGAGCCGCCACTGCCAGGCCGAGGTGATCGGGTGGCCCTCGCCGACCCAGTCGTCCCCGGGACCTCCGCCGCCCGGCCCGCCGCCCACCACCACGGGGCCGAGCAGCGCCGCGGCGAGCAGGGCGGCCACCGCCGTACCGAGACCGCCGATCCGGCCGCGCCGGCGCCGTCGGGCGTGGCGCAACAACTGCCCGTACGGGTCCTCGTCCGGCACCACGGACTCCGCGATCCGCGCCAGCCCGGTACGCAGTTCGTCCACGCTCATGCCCGTTCCTCCGTCAGCTCACCACCGACCACCGGCCGCCTGGCCGGGGTCGGACGCAACACCTCACGCAGCCGGGTCAGGCCACGGGCCGCCTGGCTCTTCACCGTCCCGACGGAACAGCCCATCGTCGCCGCGACCTCGGCCTCGGGCAGGTCCTCCCAGTACCGCAGCACCAGCACCGCCCGCATCCGTGCGGGCAGTTGGTCCAGGGCCGCCAGGAGTTCGTTCCGGACCACCACCGCCTCGGTGTCGTCCGGGCGGGAGCGCTCCGGCAACACCGCCGTCAGCAGCTCCCGCAGCCCGATCCGGCGCCACCGGCTGATCCGTCCGTTGACCAGCGCCCGGCGGACGTACGCCATCGGCTCGTCGACCCTCGGCCAGTGCCGCATCGCCTTCAGCAACGCGTCGTGCACCAGGTCCTGCGCCGTGTCCCGGCTGCCCGTCAACAGGTACGCCATCCGTAACAGCTCGCCGTAGCGCACCTCGACGAACTCCCGGAAATCGGCATCGTCGGAGCCCTGGCCCGCGGGCCTGCTCCTGCCGCTGCTCTCCATGAGACCTCCCACCCTGGCTGACGCGGCAGTCGGACGGAAAGTTGAGAGGCCGGCACCGGAGCGCCGGATCGATGTCGGCGACGGAGAGCGCGCCGCGCCGAACCGGGTACGCTGATGCGCCGCTCACGGCCGCACGGACGAGTGTCCGGACGGGACGGGCGGGCGGGCGTCGCGGGCGGTCCGGATACGGCGCCGGACGAGAGTGCGGAGGGCGCGTGCAGGTCGATCCCGGGGTCTTCGAGTACCTGCGCGCGGTCGCGCGGAACGACCACGACGCGAGCGAGCGGATCGAGGCGAAGCTCGACGGGTCGGACGGCTGGGGCGGATTCGAGGAGTCGCTCGCGATGGTCTTCCTGCTCGCCCTGCGGCGGCGGTTCACCGCCGCGCCGAACCGGGGGCAGGTCATGCAGTTCATCGCCGAGATGCGTTCCGGGTCCGTCGTCGAGCCGTACGACATCGACGTGGCGGCGGCCGCCAGCCTGATCCGTACGGCGTTCGACCCGAGCGTTCCGCACCAGGTCCAGGCCGAGATGGCCGGCCGGATCCAGGGGCTGACGATCATCTACCTGCTCGGTCCGGACCGGGCCACCGAGCAGGAACTGGACGACCTGCTCGCCGAGGCGGCGGAGTTGGTCGGAGGCGGGTAGCCGGTCGAGGGCGCCCGGGCCGTGTCCTGCCGGCGGAAAGTGGATCATGGGTGGGTGCAGTTCGACCCCGACATGCTCACGTACCTGCGGGCGATAGCGCGGCGCGACCGGGAGACCGCGGACCGCGCCGAGGTGAGGCTCGACGAGGCGGGCTGGGACAACTTCCCGCGCGTGCTCATGATGGTCTTCTGCCTCACGCTCCGGTTGCGCCTCGGCACAGCGCCGAACTACGCGCAGATCATGCAGTTCGTCGCCGAGCTGCGCTCCGCCGCTCCCGGCGACCCGGCCGACATCGACGCCGCCGCGGCCGGCTCCCTCATCGCCGCGACCTTCGGTCAGGACATCGGACCCGAGGAGGTGGAGGCCGACATGGCGATCCAGATCCAGGTCTCCACGCTCACGCACGTCCTCGGCGCTCCGGAGGTCACCGAGGAGGAGGTGGACGAGGTGTTCCAGCTGTCGGCGCTGGCGCTGGAGATGGCGCCACAGGTCAGGCCCACCTGATGGTGCCCCAGATCACGGGTCCGGTCGACCGTCGGTGGTGGTGTTGCCGCCGAGGTAACCGGGGGCGCCTGAGATAGTGGACCCGCTCCCAGCGCGGAGCCCCGGTGCCGCGTCCGGAAGCGGCCCGGGGCACCCGTCCGGTGGCTTCGGTGGCGCCGCCGAAGCCGCCGGACGCCTCCGCGCAGGGACGCCTCCGCCCCGTCGATCTAGGGCAAATCTGTGTGATTGGAGATCGGTTAACAGGGATTTGCCCTAGATCGACGAGGGCTGGGGCGTGCTGCCGGATCTCCCACCGGCCGTCCCGGGTGGCCGGCAAACGGCTCGTATCGACCCTGCTGGCGGCCGTCCCGGCCGACCCCAGCATGATCAAGTGCCCGAAGGGATCGCGCCGGTCACAACGGCCCCGTTACCGTACTGGTAACACGCGCGTTGACCGTTACGGTGCACCCCAATTCCACCGTGCGGCACGCGCCGGGGATGGGATGGGTTGGTGAGCCATGGCAGGATCACCACAGTCCGACGGCCGGCTGTCGGAGGTCAGGTTTCTCACGGTCGCCGAGGTGGCGGCATTGATGCGGGTCTCGAAGATGACCGTTTATCGGCTCGTGCACTCGGGCGAACTCACCGCGGTCCGGGTCGGGCGGTCGTTCCGGGTACCGGAGCACGTCGTACACGAGTATCTGCGGGGAGCGTTTCAGGAGTCCGCCTGAACGGGCGGACCCCGCGACCACCGGGGCCAATTGGCCCCGCTGATGCACGAGGGCTAGGCTGGACCGGATCGTGCCCCGACCGAGGTGTGTTGTATGCCCACCGGGCGGGCCCGATCCGCTGTCCAGATCGGTTGCCGGAACCCCGTAACGGTGGCTTCCGGCCCGACCCGCACGTGTCATCGAAAGGCTGTCGTATGGGCTCGGTGGTCAAGAAGCGCCGCAAGCGCATGGCTAAGAAGAAGCACCGCAAGCTGCTGCGCAAGACCCGCGTCCAGCGTCGCCGTCTCGGCAAGTGACCGCCGGCCGGGCTGTCCGGCCCGGCCAGCGGTAACGCTTGCCTTCTGTCGACTCTCGGAGGCCACGTGGACAGGTCGCGGTGGCCCGGGCCCGTCCCGTGCCGACCGGCGGGATGCGCCAGGTGACCCCCGGTAGCGCCTCAGGCGCTCCGGGGGTTGTGGTGGTTACCGGCGTGAGCCGCTACCTCGGGGCCAACCTGGCTGCCCGCCTCGCGGCCGATCCCCGGATCGGTCGGGTGATCGGTCTCGACGAGGCGGACCCGCAGCCCGAGTTGGCGGCGCTGCTCGACGGGGTCGAACGCGTACGCGCCGACGCGGGTTCGGTCGGCACCGTGGTCGCGGACCTGGCGGCCGAGTCGGTGGTGCACGTCTCCCTGATCAGCGCACCCGACAAGCAGCACGGCGGGCGCGCGGCGATGAAGGAACACAACGTCATCGGCACGATGCAGCTGCTCGCCGCCTGCCAGCGGGCGCCGAGCCTGCGCCGGCTGGTCGTCCGCTCGTCCACGGCGGCGTACGGCGCCTCCTTCCGCGATCCCGCGGTCTTCACCGAGGACACCGAACCCCGGGCGGTGCCGCGGGGCGGCTTCGCCCGCGACATCCTCGACATCGAGGGCTACGTACGAGGCTTCCGGCGGCGCCGGCCCGACGTGACCGCCACGGTGCTGCGGTTCGCGCCGTTCATCGGCTCGACGGCGGACACGACGCTGACCCGCTACTTCGCCCGTCCGGTCGTACCGACCGTCTTCGGCCGCGATCCCCGGTTGCAGTTCCTGCACATCGACGACGCCCTCGAAGTGCTGCACCGCTCCGTCGTCGAGGAGCACCCGGGGACCTTCAACGTCGCGGGCGAGGGGGTGCTGGCGCTCTCCCAGGCGATCCGCCGGGCCGGTCGGATACCGGTGCCGGTGTACGAGCCGGGCCTCTCCGGTGCGGTGGGGCTCGCCCGGTTGCTCGGATTCGGCCGGTACGGGCTCGATCAAGTTGATCTCTTCGTGCACGGCCGGGTGGTCGACACCGCTAGGCTGGTGCGCGAGTACGGCTTCACGCCCCGCCCCACCGCCGCCGCGTTCGACGACTTCATCCGGGCGCATCTGGACGGCACCGTGGTCCGCGCCGACCAGCTGGCGGCGGCCGAGGCGGCGGTCCTCGACGGGATCCGGCAGGTCCGGGCCGCGGTCCAGGAGTGACGATGAGCGATGGTGGCGAGCGGCGCCTGCCGTTCGACCTCGACGGATACGCCTCGGGCAACGGCCGCGCCGCCGATCCGACCCCTCCGCCGGGCCGGACCGGGCCGACTCGGCCGGCCGGAGGCACCCTGCCGACCGGCCGGACCGCGCCGGCAGAGCCGACCGCGCCGGCAGGACCGAACCCACCGACCGGCCCGACTCCGGATCCGGCCGATGCCGCCGACGGTCGGCAGCCGGCGGCCGTGGCCGACCAGCCGGGCGACGTCTGGGACCGGCGGGTCGCCGCCGGGCTGGCGTTCCTGCGCCGGCGGCTCGCCGGACAGTACGAGGTGGACGAGTTCGGGTTCGATCCCGAGCTGACCGACCAGGTCTTCCACCCCGTGCTGCGGCTGCTGTACCGCGAGTGGTTCCGCACCGAGGTCTTCGGGGTGGAGCACGTACCGGCCGACGGGGCGGGGCTGGTCGTGGCGAACCACTCCGGCACGATCGCCCTGGACGCGCTGGTCCTCTCGGCGATCCTGCGCGACCATCATCCGGCCCGCCGCCACCTGCGGCTGCTCGGCGCGGACCTGGTCTTCCGGGTACCGCTCCTCTCCGAGCTGGCCCGCAAGTCGGGCGGGACGATGGCCTGCAATCCGGACGCCGAGCGGCTGCTGGGCAAGGGTGAGCTGGTCGGCGTCTTCCCCGAGGGGTTCAAGGGGATCGGCAAGCTCTACGCCGAGCGCTACAAGCTCCAGCGCTTCGGCCGGGGCGGCTTCGTCTCCGCCGCGCTGCGTACGGGCACCCCGATCGTGCCGGTCGCGATCGTGGGCGCCGAGGAGACGTACCCGATGCTCGCCGACGTGAAGCCGCTGGCCCGGCTGCTGAAGCTGCCGTACTTCCCGGTGACCCCGACGTTCCCGTGGCTCGGCCCGCTCGGGCTGGTACCGCTGCCCAGCAAGTGGCTGATCCAGTTCTGCCCGCCGATTCCGACGGCGCACCTGACCGAGAGCGCGGACGACCCGCTGGTCATCTTCAACCTCGCCGACCAGGTGCGCGAGACGATCCAGCAGACGCTGCACGACCTGCTGGAGCGCCGCCCGGACCCGTTCGGACCGTAGGAGCCGGGGCCGGGCCTGGGCCTGCGGCTTCGACCGGGCCGGGGTCCGGCCCGTGGCTCCGATCCGCGTCCCGACCGTCCTATTGGAGGGTCGTCAGGTCGAGGGTGTGCCAGGCGAGCGCCTCGTCGTCCCCCGTCGACCACCAGAGCACCCCGCCGCGCGCGAGCACCAGGCCCGCGGCGGTGGCGACCACGACCGTGCGCTGGCTGGCGGCGTCGTAGAGGAGCAGCTGCTGGCTGTCCGTACGGCCGGTGCCCGCCGGGTCGGCGACCGTCAGCACCTCGAAGCGGTCCAGCACGGCGACGTCGATCACGGCGGCGGTGGCGGAGCCGCCGGCGACCCGGCGCCGGTCGCCGCCGTCGGGGCGCATCAGGTCGATCCGGGACGGCCCGTCGCTGCCGAGCACGATCGCCCGGCACCAGACCGGGCTGCAGGTGACGAGTTCGGTCGGGCCGGCATCGACGTCGAGCACCTTGCGCGCCGCGAGGTCGCGCAGCCGCACCGGGCCGCTCGTGCCGGTACCCGCGCTGACCAGCCAGGGCCAGTCGGAGAGCGCCCAGGCGCCGCGTTCGGTCCGGACCGTGACCGCTCCGCCGCCCAGCGGCACCGAGCGCAGCTCGGTCGCCGGCTCCTGACCGGGCGCCACCGCCACCCAGTACAGCCGGCCCGCCTCGATGAGCAGGTCGTAGCGGGAGTTGAAGAAGATCACGTCGCCGGTCTCGGCGGTGACCCGGCGGGGCGGCCGGCCGGAGGTCAGGTCGACCGCCCAGAGTTCGGTCCGTGCCTTGCCGCGGTCGTCGCTGGTCGACTCGGCCCAGGCGAACTCGTCGCCGGAGCGGGTGAAGCCGCTGAACTGGGGCGTGCGGTCCAGCGGCAGGCGTCGCAGCTCGCGCACGCCGCCGTCGGCGTCGCGCCGGACCAGCCGGAGCTGCCTGCCGTCGGGGCTGGGTGCGGTGCCGAGCGAGCTGTGGGCGTCGAGGAAGAAGACCGGGCTGTAGGCGGGACCGTCGGGCAGGGAGCCGGGGAGGTCGGCCCGCTGGGCGCCCGGCCACGCCGCTTCGACGGTCGGCGGTGCCGGCGTACCGGCGGGTTTGCGCGCGGCCGACGGGAGCGCGACGAGCGCCACCGCCGCGGCCAGCGCCACCGCGAGGCCGAGCAGGCCGGGCGCTCGCCGGCGTCCGTGCGGGTGCCCGCCCGCGGGCCGCTCGCCGGGATCGAGGGTGGGGAGGCTGGCCGTGGTCGGCGCGGCGCCGCCGGCGCTCACTGGCCGCCCCGCCGGCGGCGCCGCACCGCGAGGCCCGCGGTGACCGCTCCGGCGAGCAGTCCGGCGGCGGCCGTCGACGGTACGGCGACCCGGGCGGCCTTGCGGCCGGTACGGAAGTCGCGCACCTCCCAGCCGCGCAGCCGCGCCTCGCGGCGCAGCACCCCGTCCGGGTTGACGGCGACGGCGTGCCCGACCGCCGAGAGCATCGGGATGTCGTTGGCGGAGTCGCTGTAGGCGACGCAGCGGGTCAGGTCCAGCCCTTCGACCTCGGCGAGCTGGCACACCGCCTCGGCCTTGGCCGGACCGTGCATCAGGTCGCCCACCAGCCGGCCGGTGTAGACCCCGTCGTGGATCTCGGCGACGGTACCGATCGCGCCGGTCAGCCCGAGCCGGGCGGCGATCACCCGGCCGATCTCCACCGGCGCCGCGCTGACCAGCCAGACCCGCTGCCCGGAGTCGAGGTGCAGCTGAGCCAGGGCGCGGGTGCCGCTCCAGATCCGCGGCGCCATCAGCTCGTCGAAGATCTCCTGGCTGAGCCGCTCGATGTCGTCGACCCGCCAGCCCTCGATGAAGGCGAGCGCGGCCTCCTTGGCCTGCGACATGTTGCCGGCGTGCTCGGTGGCGAGCAGCCGGAACCGCATCTGGTGCCAGGCGAACCGGGCCAGGTCGGCGGTGGTGAAGTACTTCCGGGCGGCCAGACCGCGGGCGAACCAGTAGATCGAGGCGCCCTGCATCATCGTGTTGTCCACGTCGAAGAACGCGGCGGCGGTGTCGTCGGGCGGTACGGCCAGCGCCGCGGTCAGGTCCGTGTCCGCCCAGCCGGCGGTGTGACCGTGCGCGTCCGTACTGACCGTCACCTTCCGGGTGCGGGCCACGCCTGCGACCTCCTGCCGTGTGATGGACGTGACGGGCTGCCTCCAGCGAGGGTAGCCGGAGGGACACCCGATTCTCCCGGCGATCATGGAGTTTGGCCGCCGGCAAAAGCTATAGCTGGGGATAGGGAACGACAAAAGCGCCCGACCCGGACACCGAGGCGGCATCCGGGTCGGGCGGGGTCTCTCCGGTCGCGGGCCGGCTACCGGCCCGGGCGCATGTCCTCCGGCTCGACGTCCTCGGGGTTGGTCATCTTCGGCCCGTTGTCCGTGCCGGGGGTGCTCGGCGGGGTCGCCGCCGGCACGCTCGGGCCGCTCCTGCCGGAGTGCGGCGCGGACTCCTCCGGCGCCCGGCCGCCCGACCGGCGCTCCGGAGCGGAGGACGAGGGCTGCACTCCCGGCAGCCCCTTCCCGGTCGCGCAGCTCGGCGCGAGCGGGCCGAGCGCGTCGGCGCGGGTGCTGGGGGCCGCGCCGCAGCGCAGCGCCGCCCGCAGCCCGTCGGCGCGCCGTTTGATCGCGTCGAGCAGGTCGATCGACTCCAGCACCCGGTCCCGATCGGCGCGGGACCCGTCGAGCAGGGGCGTCACCTCGCGGAGCTGGCGGGTGAGGAAGGTGCTGATCGCGTCGAGGCCCGCCTCGTCGCGGCGCTGCACCGCCGCGGTGGTCAGCAGCTTGACCCCCTGCCGGGTGTCGGCGTCCATGTCGTCGAGGACCCGGGCCAGGCCGGCGCTGTCGGCGCGTACGGCGCCGGCCTCGGCGAGCCGGGTGTGGGCGAAGTCGAGGAAGAGCTGGCCACGGCTGAGATCGGAGCTGGCCAGTGCCAGCTGGGCGCGCTCGGTCGAGCGCTTCATGCCGTACAGCGCGTCGCCGGGTACCGCGTTCTCGCTCGCCGCCGACATCCCGGAGACCGCGATGGCGCCGGCCGCGACCCCGACCAGGAGCGCGCCCCGGGCGCGCAGCGGTCGGCCGGTGCCGTTCGTGCCGCGCAGCCCGAACGGGGAGCCGCTCGACGCGGCGCCCCGATTCTCCTCGCCCAGCGGGTCCGGGCTCGCCGTCACGCCGATCCCGTCCCGTTCGGCGGTGGCGAGCAGCATCGCCCGCAGGCCGGTACGGAAGTCCGGGTCGACGTCGGCGGCGGGTTGGATCTCGCCTACCCGCCGGGCGACCGCGAGCAGTTCGTTGAGATCGTCGTCGACTCGGGAGCGGGCGTGGTGACGCCGGCCGCCGTTGGCCTCGTCGAGAAGCTGCGCGAAACGGTTCGCCCGCCGGCGGCAGAAGAACTCACGACTCACCGTCGACACCTCCTCTCGCTGGTCACGGCCTGCGGCCGGCTTCTTGCCGGCGGGATGAGGCTAGTCTCCGGGCGGGCCGAAGTACGTTCCCGCAGCCGGATGAGCCGCCCGGCCCGCCGGGCCCGGAGGAATGCCGAGGCAACCACCGGTCGCACCGTGACAAACGCTCGATGGTCCCGAGCGGTTACGGGCCGGTAGGGGCGAGAATCACGAAGAGTGAGCGAGATCACCCGAGGTCGATCCGGGGCCGATCGGGGCCGGCCGTCGCCCACCGGCTACGGCTGGAATCCGTCGGGCAGCAGCCGGGCCAGCGCGCGTACGGCACGGTACTGGAGGGCCTTGATGGCGCCCTCGTTCTTCCCCATCGACTGGGCCGTCTCGGCCACGGAGAAGCCCTGCAGGAAGCGGAGCACGATGCACTCCTGCTGCTCGGGGTTGAGCTGCTTCACGGCGGTCAGCAGGGCCACGTTGGTGATGTGCTCGACCACGGCCGCCTCGGGGCTCCCCTCCGGTCCGCGGTCCTCCCGGTCGGCGTCCAGTACGTCACCGGTTGTCACCTCCAGCCGGTACCGGCCGGACTTGAAGTGGTCCGCGACCAGGTTGCGGGCGATCGTCACCAGCCAGGCGCCGAGGTCCCGGCCCTGCCAGGTGAAGCTGCCGATCCGCTTGAGCGCGCGCAGGAACGTGTCGGAGGTCAGGTCCTCGGCCAGTTGCCGGTTGCCGACCCGGAAGTAGACGAACCGGAAGACGGTGTCGACGTACCGGTCGTAGATCTGGCCGAACGCCTCGGCCTCGCCGGCCTGGGCCCGCTCCACCAGGGTCCAGACCTCGGTCGCCGGGTCGGACGGGTCGGGCCGGCTGGGGTAGCCGGTGGGGGTACCGGTGCCCGCGGGGGCGGTGCCGGTGCCGACCGCCGGCACGGCCGGCAGGATGGCGGTTTCCGTGTTCGAGCCGGCGCCCGGCTCCGCGCCGGGCACCTGGCTCGGTGGGTGGCCGCCCGGTGCCGGACTGGGTGTCCGTCCACCCGGTGGCGCGCTCGGTGGCGCGCTCGGCGGATGCCCGGGTTGGGCCGGCATCGCCGGGCGGGCCGGGGCCGCGAGCCGCCGGCCGTTCGCCGGCTTGGGGCTGTTGCCGGGCGGTACGTGCCGCTGCGGCGTCTCGTTGGTGTGCGGGCGGCGGGTCCGCCGTGAGCCCTCGTCGCCACGGACGGCGAGGCTCAGCATCTCGTCCATGGAGCCGCGCAGCTGCGCGAGGCCCCGGTTGAGCGCCCGGCGCGCGCCGCGCAGGTTGCTGCTGATCAGCTCGTCGGCGTAGCCGTATTCGGTCACTGGCCCTCCCCAACCCTGGTCTGCGCCACCGGGCCCGGCCGCCGGGCCGCGGCGGCGATGAAGGCGTGCGAACCTGGCCGGGCGCGGTCGGCCACGGCTCGGGCGGCGTGGGCCACTGGACGGCGCACACCTCTGAGGTGCTGGAGCAGTGCTCTGACAGGCACGGCGGCCTCCTCGGGCTGAGGGGTGTCGACTCACGGCAAAACGGGCGAGCCGACCCGAGTGATGATAGGGCCAACGTCGCCCATGCGTGGCGAGTCCGTTACACAGGGCCAAAGTATTTCCGGGACGGCCCAAAACGGGCCGCACTGGCTGTGCGTTGTCGGAGAGCTGACAATCGGTACGGACCGCGATGTGCTGGAGAAATGCGCCAACGCGCCGATGGGCGACCCGCTTTGGCGTGTCGCCCGAAGACGTGCTAATAGGGCCGGCCGGTCCCGCGGGTGATACCGAATCGGGCGCGGCCAGGTCTCATGCACGGTACCGTGGAAGTTGCGGCCAGGTCGAGCCTCCGCTGGCTCCGCGACAGCGTAGGCGAGAGGGCGCCCGCTGTGCCAGACTCAGCGACCGTGCAGGAACCAGCCAGCACCGCCACCCCGGGCGCCGAGGCGCCCGTGACCCTCGCCGAAGGCGTCCGGCGCAACGCCGCGCTCCGCCCGGACCAGCCAGCCCTGATCTCTCCCGACGGTACGGTCACCTGGGCCGAACTGGACGGTTGGGTGGACCGCGTGGCGGCGGGGCTGCGGGAACTGGTCGGGGAGCCGTCCGCGGCATCGCCCGCGCCGGGTCCCGGGCAGCCGTGTCCCGCCCGCATCGCCCTCGCGCTGACCAACTCGCCGGAGTTCGCGGTCGCGCTGCTGGCCACGGTACGCGCCGGGCTGGTCGCCGTACCGGTGAATCCCGGACTGGCCGCGCCCGAGCTGCACCACGTCCTCGCCGACTCCGGTGCCAGCCGCCTGCTCTGCACCCCGGCGGTGCGCGACGCGGTGGCGGGCGTCGCCGGCGGGCTGCCCGCCCTGGCCGGCGTGCACACCGCGCTGCCCACCGGTACGGCGGACCTGTCGGCGCTGCCCCGGCCGGACGACGAGGACCTCGCCGTGCTGCTCTACACCTCGGGCACCGAGGGGCGGCCCAAGGGCGCGATGCTGACCCACCGCGCGCTGCGCGCCAACCACGAGCAGCTCGGCCGGATCGAACCGCCCGTGGTCGGCCCGGGGGACGTCCTGCTGCTCGCCGTGCCGCTCTTCCACGCGTACGGCCTCAACACCGGGCTCGGCGCGGTCGTCCACCACGGCGCGTGCGGCGTACTGGTCGAGCGGTTCGACGCCGCGGCGGCCCTGGCCACCATCGCCCGGCACCGGGTCACCGCGGTGATCGGCGTACCGCCGATGTTCCTCGCCTGGTCGGCGCTGCCCGACCTCGCCCAGGGCATGGCGAGCGTACGGCTCGCGGTCTGCGGCGCGGCCCCGCTGGAGCCGGCCGTCGCGGCCCGCTTCGCCGAGCTGACCGGCGGACCGGTCTGGATCGGGTACGGCCTGACCGAGACCGCGCCGGTGCTGACCTCGACCCTGGCCGGCGGCCGGGCGAAGCCCGGCTCGATCGGCGTGCCGCTGCCCGGGGTACGGCTCCGGCTGGTCGACGGGGCCGGGGAGGTGCGCTGGGAGGCGGGTCCGCCCGACGAGGGTCACGCCGGTTCCACTGTCGGCGGGCACGCGGGTTCCACTGCCGGCGGGCACGCCGATGACGACGACGAGTTCGATCTCGACCTGGTCGGTCCGGTCACCGACCCCGGCCAGATCCTGGTACGCGGTGCCAACCTCTTCTCCGGCTACTGGCCGGACGGGCGGGACGGGCCCGACCCGGACGGGTGGTGGGCGACGGGCGACGTGGCCTACGCCGACGAGGACGGGGACCTCTTCCTGGTCGACCGGCTGGGCGAGTTGATCCTGGTCAACGGCTTCAACGTCTACCCGCGCGAGGTGGAGCTGGTGCTCGACGCCCACCCGGAGGTGGTCGAGTCGGCGGTGCTGGGCGTGCCGCACCCGCGCGCCGGCCAGGCCGTGCTGGCGTACGCGGTGCGGGCACCGGGCAGCGGCCTCACCGAGGAGGCGCTGCGCGCGTACTGCGAGCGTCACCTCGCCCGGTTCAAGTGCCCCGCCGAGGTGCGCTTCGTCGACGCCCTGCCACACTCGGCGATCGGCAAGGTACGCAAGACCCTGCTCCGCTCCGCGCCCGCCGCACCGGGCGCGCTACCGAAGGCACGGAGACCACATGACCAGTAGCCAGGCGCCGGCCGGCGAGGCGCGGCTGACCCTGATCACCCGTCCCGGCTGCCACCTCTGCGAGGTGGCGAAGGAAGCGATCGACCGGGTCGCGACGGCCACCGGTAACCGCTGGGTCGAGGTGGACGTGACCGGGAACCTGGAGCTGGAGCGGGACTACGGCGACCGGCTGCCGGTGGTGCTGCTCGACGGCCGCGAGCACGGGTACTGGCGGGTCGAGGAGGACCGGCTGCTGCGGGACCTGGGCAAGGCTTCCTGAGGTTTCCGGGCGCGGTCGCCGACGAAACCGAGCCGGCTCGGGCGTCCCGGCGCGGCTTGGCGCGGTGGACGTGGGTTCTCGCGCCACGGGCCTGGCGTATGGTCTCCCGATGGCACGCGCACGCACCCATCTCGTCTGGGACTGGAACGGTACCCTGCTCAACGATCTGGAACTGGTCGTCACCGCCACCAACGCCGCCATCGCCAGCGTCGGCGGACCCGCGACGACGGCCGACGAGCACCGGACGCAGTTCCGCCGTCCGGTCTCGGAGTACTACGCCGAGGTGCTGGGACGGGCGGTCGACGCCGAGGAGTTCGGCCGGCTCGACAAGATCTTCCACGAGGCGTACCGGGTCGGGTTGACCACGTGCGAGCTCGCCGACGACGCGGTCAGCGCCATGCAGTCCTGGTCGGGCAGCCAGTCCCTGCTCTCCATGTGGTTCCACGAGGAACTGGTACCGGCCGTCGAGGGCTACGGGCTGACCACCCTGCTCACCCGGGTGGACGGGCTGCGCGCGGCGGTCGGCGGCGACCTCAAGGCCGCCCACCTCGCGGCCCACCTGGCCGAGCTGGGCATCGACGGTGCCGACGTGGCGCTCATCGGCGACTCGCTGGACGACGCGGACGCCGCCGCCTCCGTCGGCGCCCGCTGCGTGCTCTACACCGGTGGCTTCACCCACCCGGACCGGCTGCGCGCCTCCGGCCACCCGGTCGCCGACACCCTCACCGAGGCCGTCGCCCTCGCCGCCGCATAGCGCGGTCGGTAGCTGCACTACCCGCGGAGGTAGGCGAGGACGGCGAGGACGCGGCGGTGCTGCTCCTCGTCGGGCGGCAGTCGCAGCTTGGTGAAGATGTTGCGGACGTGCTTCTCCACCGCCCCGTCGCTCACCACGAGGGCCCGGGCGATGGCGGTGTTGGAGCGTCCCTCGGCCATCAGCTCCAGCACCTCGCGCTCGCGCGGGGTCAGCTCGCGCAGCGGGTCGTCGCGGCGCCGCCGCACCAGCAGCTGTCCCACCACCTCGGGGTCGAGGACGGTACCGCCGGCGGCGACCCGCTCGATCGCGTCGAGGAACTCGGCTATCGCCGCGACGCGGTCCTTGAGCAGGTATCCGATGCCTCCGCCGCCGTTGCCGGCGGAGGGCTTCACCGTGGCGAGCAGGTCGTCGGCGTAGGAGACCTCGACGTACTGGGAGAGCACCAGGATCGGCGTACGGGGTACCCGCTGGCGCGCCTCGACCGCGGCCCGCAGCCCCTCGTCGGTGTGTGACGGCGGCATCCGTACGTCGACGATCGAGACGTCGGGTCGGTGCTCGACGATCGCCTCGACCAGGGCGTCGCCGTCCCCGACCGCCGCGACGACCGTGTGACCGTGCTCGGTGAGAAGCCGGACGAGCCCTTCCCGGAGGAGGACCGCGTCGTCGGCGATGACCACCCGCATGGGCTTGTGGTCTACCACCTCCGGGCCTCCGGAGCCAATCGGCCGCTCCACCGGCCCGGGCGGCGTACCGGTCAGCACGGCAGCTCGGCCCGGATCTCGGTCGGCCCGCCGGCCGGGCTGAGTACGTTCAGCGTGCCGCCGGCGGCCCGTACCCGGTCGGCGATGCCGGCCAGCCCGTGTCCCTTGGACAGGTGCGCGCCGCCCTCCCCGTCGTCGGCGACCGTGATCTGGAGCCGTTGCTCGCCCCGGGAGATGGTGATCCAGCACTCGGTGGCGCGGCTGTGCTTGGCGACGTTGGTCAGCGCCTCGGCGACGACGAAGTAGGCGGCGCTCTCCACGCCCGGGTCGAGGCGTCCGGCCGGCGTACCGAGCCGCTGGTCGATGCTGAGGTCGATCGGGATGATGCCCCGGGCGGCCAGCGCCGCGAGCGCGCTGGGCAGGCCGCGGTCGACCAGGATCGGCGGTGCGATGCCACGGGAGAGGGCGCGCAGCTCGGCCAGGGTGTCGCGGGTCTGGGCCAGGGCCTCCTCGATGGTCTGGCGGGCGGCCTCCGGATCGACCGAGAGCTGCTGCTGGGCCCGGCTCAGGTCCATGGCGAGCCGGACCAGCCGCTGCTGCGGCCCGTCGTGGATGTCGCGTTCGAGCCGGCGCAGCGCGGTGGCCTCGGCCGAGGCGGCGGCCCGCTTCTGCTCCTCCAGCACCGTGATCCGGTTGCGCATCTCGGCGACGCCGGTGAGCAGGGCCCGACCGAAGCTCGCCTGTAGCAGGGCGCAGCCCCGGGCCACGATCGGGAGCGTGATCAGGAAGAAGAGCCCGAGGGCGCTGTTCAGGCCGATCCGGGCGGCCGGCGAGTTGCCGAGCCCGAGCAGTTCGCTCAGCCCCTGGTCGTCGGGGGACTGCGGGATGGCCCAGTCGTACGCCCAGTAGAGCGACCCGGCGACGGCGCCGGCCCACCAGGAGAGGGTGATCGCGAAGGTGACGGCCGAGATGACGATCTTCAGGCAGCCGTGGGCGAGGTCGAGCCAGGACTGGCCGTCGGCGATCGGGATGAAGATCCGCCGCCAGGCGCTGGCACCGGGTTCGGCGGTGCGGTACACCGGGCGGACCCGGGCCTGGTGCAGCACGCCGGGCAGGCGGAGCCGCTCGATGTCGGCCCAACCGCGGGCGGCGAAGAGGGTACCGGCGAGGATCGGCAGACCGATCACGGTGACCGCCAGCCCGACGCCGACGGCGAGGCCGATGATGAGCACGATGAAGCTGGCGAGCGCGAGCGGGAAGCCGAGCAGCACGTAGCCCGAGTCCACGCCGAGTTGGCGCAGCATGCCGGACCGGGCCGGCTCGGTGATCGTCGTGCCGGGGAGGGCGGTGGCCGTGGTCATGCCATCGACCCTAGGCAGCCGAACCCGCCGTACCCATCCCGTCGGCCGGTCAGTTGGGGGTAGGGCTGCCCATACCGTGGTAACCCGTGGTCGGGATCTCACCGGAGCGCTCCGTGACGCGGTCGCCCCGCCGAGGTGACGCGGTCGCCCGGCCGGGGCGACGCGGCGGCCTAGGGTAGATCACGCGGTTGGCCAGAGAAGTCGGAATTGGGCAATAATCGCCCGGTGGCCCGCACGGGGCCGACTAAGCGATCTTGTGAACGGAGAGGCTGGTGGGTGCGGTGTGCCGGCTTTCAAGATCGCGATTTGTGCACCACTTCACAAGCGCCTACTCTGTAACTCCGGCGAGCCCCGCTAGCACAGCCGGTCACAGCGGCTTCCGGCGGGCGCCCGAGAGCGACCGGTCGATCCGGCTGGTCGAGGATCGCACCGCACGGAGTCACATGAGTCAGCACCGCCCCGCAGGCGCGCCGGGCCGCGCCGGTGCCGTACCGGCGCTTCCGGATCTTCCCGAGGCGACGGTGGCGCGGCTCCCCGAGTACCTTCGCGCCCTGCACGTCCTCGCCGAAGCCGGCAACGACACGGTCTCCAGCGAGGGGCTCGCGGCGGCGGCCGGGGTCAACTCGGCGAAGCTGCGCAAGGACCTCTCGCATCTCGGCTCGTACGGCACCCGCGGCGTCGGCTACGACGTCGCGCTGCTGATCGACCAGATCGAGTTCGTGCTCGGGCTGACCCAGCGCCGGGCCGTCGCCCTGGTCGGCGTGGGTAATCTCGGTCACGCGCTGGCCGGCTACGCCGGCTTCGCCAGCCGCGGGTTCCGCATCGCCGCCCTGGTAGACGCCGACCCGGAGCGGGTCGGCGAGGAGATCAACGGTCTGGTCGTACGGCACATCGACGAGCTGACCCGGATCGTCGCCGAGGAGTCGATCGCGATCGGCGTGATCGCGACCCCGGCCGGCGCGGCGCAGAGCGTCGCCGACCAACTGGTCTCCGCGGGCGTGACGAGCATCCTCAATTTCGCGCCGTGCGTACTCTCGGTTCCGGAGGGGGTCGACGTGCGCAAGGTCGATCTCGCCATCGAGTTGCAGATACTTTCCTTCCACGAGCACCGCAAGGCATCCCTCACCGGCCTGCCCGCCACCGGAGGGTCGGGGCTGACCGCGTTGCCGGGCGGGCTCGCGGGCCCTGGCACACAGGAGGCGGTCGGCTCGTGAACCTGCTCGTCGTCGGTGCGTCCTACCGCACCGCCCCGGTCGCGATACTGGAGCGGCTGGCGGTAGCGCCGAACGATCTCACCCCCATCCTCGACCGTCTCCTCGCCCAGCCGTACGTGGGCGAGGCCGTCGTGCTTTCCACCTGCAACCGGGTGGAGGTCTACGCCGCGGTCTCCGGCTTCCACGGCGGGCTCGGCGACATCTGCGCGGTCCTCGCCGAGCAGGCCGGCACCCCCGCGGGCGAGCTGGCCGCGCACCTGTACGTGCACTACGAGAGCGCCGCCGTCGAGCACGCGTTCCGGGTCGCCTCCGGGCTGGACTCGATGGTCGTGGGCGAGGCGCAGATCCTCGGCCAGCTCCGGGACGCGTACCACGCCGCGAGCGCGGCCGACACGGCCGGCCGCCTGCTGCACGAGCTGTTGCAGCAGGCGCTGCGGGTGGGCAAGCGGGCTCACGCCGAGACCGGAATCGACCGGGCCGGGCAGAACGTGGTCACGGCGGCGCTGGACGTCGCCGCCACCCACCTCGACGGCGGGCTCGCCGGTCGGCCCGCCCTGGTGGTCGGGGCCGGGGCCATGGGCGCGCTCTCCGTGGCGACGCTCTCCCGGCGCGAGGTCGCGCCGCTGGCCGTGACGAACCGCGGCGCCGACCGGGCGGCCCGGCTGGCCGAGGCGTACGGGGCCACGGCGGTGCCCCTCGCCGACCTCACCGACGCTGTCTCCACTGTGGACATTGTAGTGGCGGCCACGGCATCGACCGAACCGGTCCTCACCCGGGACGTGGTCTCCCGCGCACTGGCCCGGCGCGAGCCCGGCCGCGGCCCGCTGGTGCTGCTCGACCTCGCCGTGCCCCGCGACGTCGAGCCGGGCGTCGGCGAGCTGCCCGGCGTGGTCGTGGTCGACATCGACACCCTCGCGGCGGGGCTGGCGGAGGGGCCGGCGGCGAGCGACGCCGAGGCCGTCGCGCAGATCGTCTCCGGCGAGGTGGAGGCCTTCCTGACCTGGCTGCGCGGCGCCGACGTCGCGCCGACCGTGGCGGCCCTGCGCGGGCGTGCCGACGACGTGGTCACCGCCGAACTGCGCCGGCTCAACCAGCGCCGGCCCGACCTGACCGACGACCAGCGCGCCGAGGTCGCCCGTACCGTGCACCGGGTGGTGCAGCGGCTGTTGCACTCGCCGACCGTACGGGTACGCCAGCTCGCCGCCGAGCCCGGCGGCGACCAGTACGCCGCGCTGCTGCGCCAGCTCTTCGACCTTGAGGTGCCGCAGACCTCGCCGGTCGACGTGGTTCCCGATCTGCACCGGTCCGGACCGGAGCAGGCCCCAGGAGGTGACCGATGACCGCCCTGCGCCTCGGCACCAGGGGCAGCGCGCTGGCGATGGCCCAGTCGCGCCAGATCGCCGACGCGGTACAGGCCGCCACCGGGCGCGAGGTCGAGCTGGTGGAGATCGTCACCGCCGGCGACCGCTCCAGCGCTCCCGTGCACCGGCTCGGCGTGGGGGTCTTCGTCTCGGCCCTGCGCGACGCGTTGACCTTGCGCGAGATCGACTTCGCGGTGCACTCGTACAAGGATCTGCCCACCGCCACACCCGGTGGGCTGCACATCGCCGCGGTACCGCCCCGGGAGGATCCGCGGGACGCGCTGATCACGCGCGACGGCCGTACCCTGGCCGAACTGCCGCCCGGATCCACCGTCGGGACCGGCGCGCTGCGCCGCATCGCCCAGCTGCACGCACTCGGGCTGCAGCTGACGGTCGTCCCGATCCGCGGCAACGTCGACACTCGCCTGGGGCGCGTACTCGGCCCCGCGGCGGACCTCGACGCGGTGGTCGTGGCCCGCGCCGGCCTCGCCAGGCTCGGCCGGGCCGACCAGATCACCGAGACGCTCGACCCGATGCTGATGCTGCCGGCGCCCGCCCAGGGTGCGCTCGCGGTGGAGTGCCGCGTCGACGACCCGGAGCTGGTCGAGCTGCTCTCCGTACTCGACCACGCGCCGACCCGGGCCGCGGTCACCGCGGAACGGGCGTTGCTGGCCACCCTGGAGGCCGGATGCAGCGCCCCGGTCGCCGCCTTCGCCGAAGTCGCCGAGGGTGACGACGGCGATGAGATCTATCTGCGCGGGGCGGTGATCAGCCCGGATGGCGCCCGAGACATCCGGCTGTCCCGCACCGGTACGCCCGCCGACGCGGCGGAGATCGGTAAGGCACTCGCCGCCGAACTCCTCGACCTCGGCGCCGACTCGATCCTCGACCCGCACGCTGACGCCGGTGCGAGGACCCAGCAGTTTGGGAGCACAGAATGACCCGCACCCGTAAGCCCGCAGGTCGTATCGCGTTCGTCGGGGCTGGACCCGGCGATCCGGGCCTGCTGACCCGCCGGGCGCACGACGCCCTGGTCGAGGCGGACCAGGTGGTGTACGACCGGGGAGTCCCGGAGTCGCTGCTCGACGTGATCCGCGCCCAGGCGAAGGAGGACGCGCAGTTCACCCCGGCCGAGGGGGCGCCCGGCGACGTGGCCAAGGTGCTGCTCTCCGCGGCCCGCTCCGGCCTGTCCGCGGTACACCTCGTCGCCGGCGACCCGTTCGGGCACGACTCGGTGGTCAAGGAGGTGCAGGCGGTGGCGCGTACCGCCGCGCACTTCGAGGTGGTACCGGGGGTGGGCCAGGCCGAGGGGGTCTCCACCTACGCCGGCGTACCGCTGCCCGGCGTGCGGACCGCGGCCGACGTCGACGACGTCACCGCGCTGGACTTCGAGGCGCTGGCCGCCGCGGTCAGCCGCGGCTCGCTCGCGCTGGCGGTCGACGCGGGTGACCTGGCCGCCGTACGCGACGGGCTGCTCGCCGCGGGCGTCGACGGCACCACCGCGGTCGGCGTGACCGGCGACGGCACCGGCGAGACGCAGTACACCACCACCTCGACCGTGGACAGCTTCGTGGCCGCCGCGCTCGGCTTCACCGGACGGGTGGTGCTGACGCTCGGCGTCGGCGTGGCCCACCGGGACAAGCTGAGCTGGTGGGAGAACCGCCCGCTCTACGGCTGGAAGGTCCTGGTACCCCGGACCAAGGAGCAGGCCGGCGTGATGAGCGCCCGGCTGCGGGCGTACGGCGCGATCCCCTGCGAGGTGCCGACCATCGCGGTCGAGCCGCCCCGCACCCCGGCCCAGATGGAGCGGGCCGTGAAGGGCCTGGTCGACGGCAGGTACGCCTGGGTGGTCTTCACCTCGGTCAACGCCGTACGCGCGGTCTGGGAGAAGTTCGCCGAGCACGGCCTGGACGCCCGCCACTTCGGCGGTGTCAAGATCGCGTGCATCGGCGAGGCGACCGCGGAGGCGGTCCGCTCGTTCGGCATCCAGCCGGAGCTGGTGCCGAGCGGGGAGCAGTCCTCGGAGGGTCTGCTGGCCGAGTTCTCGCCGCACGACGAGATTCTCGACCCGGTCGGCCGGGTACTGCTGCCGCGCGCCGACATCGCCACCGAGACGCTCGCCGCCGGCCTCACCGAACGGGGCTGGGAGGTCGACGACGTGACCGCCTACCGGACCGTACGGGCGGCCCCGCCGCCGGCCGAGATCCGCGACGCGATCAAGTCGGGTGGCTTCGACGCGGTGCTCTTCACCTCCTCCTCGACCGTGCGCAACCTGGTCGGCATCGCCGGCAAGCCGCACGCCCGCACCGTCGTCGCGGTGATCGGGCCGAAGACGGCGGAGACGGCGACCGAGTTCGGCCTGCGGGTCGACGTGCAGCCGGCGCACGCCTCGGTGCCCGACCTGGTCGAGGCGCTCGCCTCGTACGCGGTCGAGCTGCGCGAGAAGCTGGCCGCGATGCCGGCGAAGCAGCGCCGGGGGTCGAAGGTCCAGGGGCCGACGGCGCTGCGGTTCCGCTGAGGCTGTTCCGTTCGGGTCCGGGCCTCTTGTGGGCCCGGGCCGTCGCGGTCGGGTCGTGCCTGGACGGGCCGTGCGTGGTCGGGCCGTGGCCCGGCCGGCGGGCCGGGCGTGGTTGGGGTTGGGGCCGGATTACCCGCTCTGGGCGGTCAGGCTTGATCCCGTCGCGGGCAATCCGGCCC